>JAZNGS010000123.1:0-1693 GCA_045576555.1 Clostridia bacterium
ACTGGTTGAGCGGTTACTGTAATTGTGAATGTCTTTTTATCATTAGACAGTGTTACTTTGTAACCTGTGTAATTTTCAAGGTCAAAAGCTACTCTTGTTGAATTATCGTGAATTCCAAATCTTAATGATTTTATTGCACCCTTATCGATTGTGTTTGTATTTGGCAGGGAGTAGGTACAATCTGCAATATCAAAATAAAGAACACCTGTTGCAGTCAATGCTGGTTTTGTATGTTCTGAAATTGCTTTGTCAAGTGTTAGCTTAATTGTTGTTTTGGTATCGGAATATGATGTCTTAAAATTATTTATTGTAGATTTTTCAACCTCTTTTGGCTGATTAATCTTTATAATTCCGTTTTCACCATCAAAATCGACATCAAAGCCTAGATTTTCTGCCATAAAACGAACAGGAACCATTGTTTTTGCGCTTGAACCGTTTATTGAAATAAGCATTGGTGCAATGTCGCCTGGAATTTTCATATCAACCTCATCAACTGATGCAGTCTTATTTCCAATTTGTAAGCGTAAATAGCTATCTTTAAAATTAACAAATATCTGTTTTGATACTGTTATGTAGTTCACCAAAGCTCCCATTGGTTCGCATACCTCTCTGATAGGTACAAGTGCAAAATCATTGAATATAATAGGCGGAACTGTTGTTTCGACAAATTCGTCATTAATCATTAGTTTGTAAATGCTGCCTGTATATTCTTCTGTGATGCCATCATACTGAAGAATATAGTCGCTTGCATATGCATTTGTAAAAATTAGCATAGATGAAATGATAGTTAATAAAAGTAAGATTAATTTCTTCATTTGCACCTTTCCTTTCATAATTTTTAGCTGTCTTCTGGCTTTTCAAGATTAAAATGCTCATAGGCAGGAGGCATAACAATTCTGCCTCTCGGAGTTCTTGAAATAAAACCTAATTGCATAAGATATGGTTCATAAACATCTTCTATCGTATTGGCGTCTTCGCCGATTGAAGCAGCGATAGTGTCAAGTCCGACAGGGCCACCGCCAAATGAGTTAATCATTGTTAAAATCATTTTGCTGTCGATGTTGTCAAGACCGATGTCATCGACCTCCATAAATGAAAGAGCAACAGCGGCAGTGTTCTTATCTATCTTGCCATTGAACTTAACTTCTGCAAAATCACGGACTCTTTTTAAGAATCTGTTTGCTATTCTTGGAGTGCCTCTTGAACGAGAAGCGATTTCCTCTGCTCCGCCATCATCAATTTCAACATTTAAAAGTGATGCTGAACGCTTGATGATTTTAACTAATTCTTCGTTTGTGTATAGTTCAAGTCTTGAAATGACTCCAAATCGGTCGCGCAAAGGCGCAGAGAGATTTCCAGCTCTTGTTGTTGCCCCGATAAGAGTAAATTTTGGCAAATCCAAGCGAATTGATTTTGCAGAAGGGCCTTTTCCAATTATGATATCCAATGCATAATCTTCCATTGCAGGATATAGTATTTCCTCAACCATTCTGCTCATTCTGTGAATTTCATCAATAAATAATATATCGTGCTGGGAAAGATTAGTTAAAATCGCAGCCAAATCACCTGCTTTTTCAATAGCAGGTCCGCTTGTTATTCTTAAGTTAACACCCATTTCGTTTGCAATTACCCCTGCAAGTGTTGTCTTTCCAAGTCCCGGAGGGCCATAAAGCAAAACATGGTCAAGAGCTTC
>JAZNGS010000124.1:0-12002 GCA_045576555.1 Clostridia bacterium
ACAGCTGTAGCTATCTTCAAGCGGAGTTAATCTGAATAGCTTTAACATCAGGGCATCAGGGTCAGTTCCTCTTTTTAAGTCAATAGTAATCTTGAACCCATTAAGACCTGTTTCATCACGCGCATCCGAAATTTCTTTTAGCTTATTAGCCTTTATTAATTCCGTTATTTTGCCTATGATTGCCTCACTTGTTGTTGAATAGGGAATTTCGGTTATATCTATGCAATTATTTTTAGCATCATAATTATAGACTGCTCTTAATTTAAAACTACCTCTGCCTGTTTTATAAATTTCACTCATTTGCTCTTTTGAATAAAGGAGCTGTGCACCCATAGAAAAATCAGGAGCAGGCATAATTTCAAGAATATCAGCTTCCTTATTCTTCATAATTGCGATGGTCGCGTCACACACCTCTTTTAAGTTAAAAGAACAGATATTACTTGCCATTCCGACAGCTATTCCCTGATTTGGATTGACCAAGATATTCGGAAATGCAACAGGTAATAAAACAGGCTCTTTTAATTCACCGTCATAATTATCAACAAACTCAACTGTGTTTTTGTTAATATCTGCAAAAAATTCCTCACAAATAGGCTCTAACTTAACTTCCGTGTATCTTGCAGCAGCATATGCCATATCTCTTGAATACTGCTTACCAAAGTTACCCTGCGACTCAACCAATGGGTGCAATAGTGCCTCATTTCCTCTTGTGAGTCTTACCATTGTTTCATAAATTGCAGCATCACCGTGAGGGTTCAGTTTCATAGTCTGTCCGACAACATTGGCAGATTTTGTAAGTTTTCCGCCCAACAAACCCATTTTATACATTGTGTATAAAAGCTTTCTGTGGGCAGGTTTTAATCCATCTATTTCAGGTATGGCACGAGATATTATGACACTCATAGCATAAGGCATATAATTAGTTTCAAGTGTTTGGCAAATCGGTTGTTCAGTTATGGGTGCCAATACGATTTCTTCGGCTTCCTTTTTCTTTTTAGCCATATTAACATTACCTTTCTAATTTAACTCAAATCAAGCATTTCCATATACAAGCTACCATTTCTTGCAATATGCTCTTTTCTTCCTGTTATATCATCACCTAATAAAACATCAAAAACCTGTGCTGTTTTTTCAACATTTTCAGGAGTGACACGAATAAGTCTTCTTGTTGAAGGATGCATTGTTGTCAAACTCATCATATCAGGCTGGTTTTCACCAAGACCTTTACTTCTCTTAATATCAAAATCATCTTTATCTTTTGATAGTCCTTCAGCATTGAGTTTTGAAATGATTTCTTCTTTTTCTCCGTCGGAATAAGCAAAGAATTTTTCTCCTTTGCGCTTTGTTTTTGTTATACTGATTTCATATAGCGGAGATTCAGCGATATAAACTTTGCCTTCGTTTATTAGAGTTGGCATAAGTCTATAAATCATAGTTAAAACAAGTGTTCTTATCTGGAATCCATCAACATCGGCATCAGTACAGATTATGACTTTGTCCCATCTCAAATTATCAATGTTAAAGGTATCAAGTTCCTTGTTGTGTTTGGTATTAATTTCAATTCCGCAACCCAAAACTCTTACCAAATCTAGTATTATATCACTTTTAAATATCTTTGCATAATCAGCCTTTAAGCAGTTAAGAATTTTACCTCTTATTGGCATAATTGCCTGAAACGACGGGTCTCTTGCTAATTTACATGAGCCTAAAGCCGAGTCACCCTCAACTATATAAATTTCTCTTTGACTCTTATCCTTACTTCTGCAATCAACAAACTTTTCAACTCTGTTTGTGACATCCATTGTTGATGTTAATTTCTTCTTGACATCAATTCTTATCTTTTCGGCATTTTCTCTTGAGCGCTTATTAATAAGTACCTGATTAGATATCTTTTCAGCATCCTGCTTGTTTTCAATTAAGTATACTTCAAGCTGATGACGAAGAAAATCTGTCATTGCCTCTTGTATAAATTTATTGTTAATAGCCTTTTTTGTCTGGTTTTCATAGCTTGTCTGTGTTGAGAATGAATTTATTACAAGTGCAAGACAATCTGCCACATCATTAAAGGTTATTTTTGATTCATTTTTATTATACTTTCCATTATTCTTTAAGTATTGGTCAATTGCATAAACAAATGCATTTTTAACAGCCTTATCAGGTGAGCCTCCATGTTCAAGCCAACTTGAATTATGGTAGTATTCCAACAAGTTTACAGTCTGTGAAAAACAAAATGCAATCTGCATCTTAACCTTATATTCAGGCTTATCTTCTCTATCCTTACCTGTTCTCTCGGCATCCCAGACCTCAATTTGAGTCATCGAATTTTCGCCGACATTTTCCTTTAGATAATCTATGATACCATCTGCATAATAGTATTCATTCATCTGAATACCATCTTCGGTTTCAACATACAAAACAAATTTCAAACCTGCATTGGTCATCGCCTGTTTTTCCAAAACATCCTGAAGATACTCAACAGGTATATTTATGTCGGTAAAAACATCTTTATCAGGTTTCCATTTTATAATTGTCCCTGTTTTATTATTTTTTGCTTCTTCGGTTTTTAGTCCGCCGATATTTTCTCCTTTTTCAAAGTGAAGTGTATAAATAGTTTTATCTCTTACTACCTCAACATCCATATATTCCGAGCTATATTGAGTTGCACAGGCACCAAGACCATTTAAGCCAAGACTGTACTCATACATTCCGCCGTCATTGTTATTATATTTTCCGCCTGCATAAAGCTCACAAAATACTAATTCCCAGTTATATCTTTGTTCTTTTTCATTATAGTCAAGAGGAATACCTCTTCCATGGTCGCACACTTCAATAGAACCATCAACAAATCTTGTAATTTCGATTAATTTTCCGTAGCCTTCTCTCGCTTCGTCAATAGAGTTTGAAAGAATTTCAAAAAATGAATGACAGCAACCTTCAATTCCGTCCGAACCAAATATTACCGCAGGTCTTTTTCTGACTCTGTCAGCACCTTTTAAACTGGTAATACTCTCGTTACCGTACTCTTCTTTTCTATTTGCCATAACAAAAATACCTCATAATTTTTATAAATTATAATTATAATACACCCTAAATATTATACATTATTTTGAGAAATTTGTCAAATTTTCTTATTAACATTTTATAAATTAAAAAAAGTACTTGAAAAGTGAAAAAAAATATGGTAGAATATAGTGTAATTGAATAAAAAGCTATGAAGAAATCCAGTAGGTTATACATCGCCATAAGAGAGTAAAGGTCGTGGGCTGTGAGCCTTTACGGTAAGAGTATGACTGAACTTTCGTTTCCGAGCTGTATCGGTGAAGCTATAAGTGTGTAGTCGATATCGTGTTACGAGCGTCAATCGTTTAAATTAAGTGCCTGAATTATTCAGGAATATGGGTGGTACCACGGAAATTTTTCGTCCCTGCTTTTTGCAGGGACTTTTTTATTTACCCTGCACGCTAAATTTCATAGAAAGGAATAAGAAAATGAAAGAAAAACTACAACAAATCAAAGTTTCCGTTGAAGATTTATTAAAAAATGCTTCAAGTCTTGAAACTTTAGAAGACATCAGAATTAAGTATCTTGGCAAAAAAGGCGAACTGACCTCTGTTCTAAAAGGTATGGGACAGTTATCAGCCGAAGAAAGACCTGTTATTGGTGCATTAGCAAACGAAATCAGGGATTTTTTGAACAACGAAATTGATGCAAAAAAATCGGAGCTTGAGGCCGAACTTCAAAACAAGCAGTTAAAAGAAGAGGTTATTGATGTAACTATGCCGGGTAAAACCCCAGACATCGGCTCACTTCACCCATTCACAAAAACTCTCAATGAATTTAAAGAAATCTTTATCGGTCTTGGATTTGAGGTTGCAGAGGGTCCTGAAGTTGAAACAGATTACTATAACTTTGAGGCACTAAATATTCCTAAAAATCACCCTGCAAGAGATACACAGGACACATTCTATATTGAAGACAATATAGTTTTGAGAACACAGACATCTCCAATGCAGGTGCGTGTTATGGAAAACAAAAAGCCTCCAATCAGAATTATTGCACCCGGAATTGTTTACAGAAGTGATGCATCGGACGCAACTCACTCCCCTGTTTTCCACCAGATTGAAGGACTTGTTGTTGACAAGGGTATAACAATGGCTGACTTAAAGGGCACATTGGAATCTTGTATGAAATCACTCTATGGCGAAGAATGTAAGGTTCGTTTCAGACCTCACCACTTCCCATTCACAGAGCCATCCGCAGAGCTTGATGTTGCTTGCTTTGTCTGTGGCGGTGAGGGTTGCAGAATTTGTAAGGGCGAGGGTTGGATTGAAGTTCTTGGCTGTGGTATGGTACACCCAAAAGTTCTTGCTAACTGCGGTATCGACCCTGAAATTTATTCAGGCTTTGCGTTTGGTATCGGACTAGAGCGAATGGTTATGCGTAAATATGGAATTGACGATATAAGATTGTTCTATGAAAATGATCTTAAGTTCTTAAAACAGTTTTAATCTTTAACAGAAAGGAATGATTAAGAAATGAAAGTACCAATGAGTTGGTTTAATGATTATACCGATATGTCAGGCATCACACCAAAACAATATGCTCATGAGCTCACAATGTCAGGCTCAAAGGTTGAGGGTATTGAAAATGCAGGTGACAGCTTGCAAAAAGTTGTTACAGGCAAGGTTCTCACTTGCGTCGACCACCCTGACAGCGACCATTTACATGTGTGCACAGTTGATGCAGGAACAGGCGAAATTTTACAAATTGTGTGCGGTGCACCAAATGTAAAACCTGATATTATTGTGCCTGTTGCGCTTGATGGTTCAACACTACCTGGTGATATTAAAATCAAAAAAGGCAAATTAAGAGGTGTTGAATCTAATGGAATGCTTTGTTCACACGATGAACTTGGCATTTCTGTTGCAGACCTTGGTTATGAGCCTGAATATGGAATTTTAATTTTACCTGACGACACACCAATCGGAATTGAAATAAAGGATTATTTCGGACTAAATGAAGATGTTGTTGAATTTGAGATCACATCAAACAGACCTGATTGTTTTAGCGTCATCGGTCTTGCAAGAGAAACTGCAGCAACATTCAGAAGACCTTTTAATCTTCACAAACCCGAATATAAAGAAAACAATGAAGATATCAAAGACACATTATCTGTTGAGGTCCTAAACCCTGATAAGTGTATGAGATACTGTGCAAAAATGGTTAAGAATGTTAAAATCGGCCCATCTCCAAAATGGCTTGTTTCAAGACTCCGTGCCTGCGGCGTTCGTTCAATCAACAACATTGTCGACATAACCAACTATGTTTTGCTTGAATATGGTCAGCCAATGCATGCTTTTGACTTAAGAGATTTGGCACAAAACAAAATTATTGTAAGAAATGCTAATGACGGTGAAATCATCAAGACTCTTGATGAACAGGACAGAAAGCTTTGTGCTGATGACCTTGTAATTTCAGATGGCGAAAAGGCTGTTGCAGTTGCAGGTGTTATGGGCGGATTTAATTCCGAGGTTAAAGATGATACAACAACTGTAATCTTTGAATCTGCAACCTTTGATGCATCAAGTGTTCGTTTAACTGCACAAAGAATTGGTTTGAGAACAGAAGCATCTTCAAGATATGAAAAAGGACTTGATGTAAATAATGCACTCCCTGCAATCGAGAGAGCCTGCGAGCTTATCGAAATGCTTGAATGCGGCGAAGTTGTAGGCGGTATTATTGATATAAAAGGAACTCAAAAAGAACTAAAAGTCCACAAACTAAGACCTGATAAAATCAATGCATTTTTGGGAACTGACCTTTCAACTGATGAAATGATTGGATATTTAAAAGCATTAGAATTTACAGTTGATGAAAAGAATATGACTGTAATTGCACCTACATTCAGACCTGATATTGAGGCTGAAGCTGATATTGCCGAAGAAATTGCAAGATTTTACGGATATGACAAAATCCCTGTAACAGCTCTTTCAGGAAATGCAACAAGAGGAAGATTAACTCCTGTTCAATCTGCAAGAAATAAGATTTCTTCATTGTTGACCGCACAAGGTTTGAATGAAATATGCACATATACTTTCACAGGTCCTGCAATTTTTGATAAGCTATTAATTCCAAAAGAAAGCAAATTGAGAAACTGTGTAACAATCACAAATCCTCTTGGAGAGGATACCTCAATTATGAGAACAACATCTGTAGGAAGTATGCTTGGGGCACTTTCATATAACTATAATCACCAAAATGCTTGTGCAAAACTTTTTGAAATTGCAACAATATACATTCCTACAACAAAAGGCGAACTTCCAAACGAGCCTGAAATCATAACACTAGGTATGTATGGCGGAGTTGATTTCTTTGATATGAAGGGTGTTCTTGAGGCAATGTTTAAGAATATGAACATCAATAATGTTTCATATGTTGCAGATACCGAAAATCCAACATATCACCCGGGAAGATGTGCAAAAGTTCTTATAAATGATGAGGTAATCGGAACAATTGGCGAAATTCACCCTGATGTTTTGAAAAACTTTGAAATTGACGAAAAGTGTTATGTAGCTGAAATCAACTTTATGAAAGCCTTTAGTGCAATTAACAATGACATTAAATTTAAGGCACTACCAAAATTCCCTGCAGTCACAAGAGATATTGCAATGTTAATTGATAAATCAACTCCTGTTGGAGAAATTGAAAAGGTTATCAAAAAGGCATCAGGCGAACTATTAGAAAAAATCAATTTATTTGATGTTTATGAAGGCTCACAAATTCCTGATGGCAAGAAGAGTGTTGCTTATGCAGTATCCTTTAGAGCCGCAGACAGAAGTTTGACAAACGAGGAAATCAACAAGATATTTACAAAAATAATTAAAGACCTTGAATATAAACTAAATGCTCAATTAAGATAACACTCAAAAAATACCACGCTAATATAGCGTGGTATTTTTTTGTTCTAAAAGAAAAGTTGTGCGAATAATATTATTGAAAAAGAGGTGTTACAAATGTTAATAGTAAATGATAAACAAGGTGTTTCAATTCACCCCATACTAAAATATCTGCCTTCAAAATTCAGAAGACTCTTAACCTTTACAGAGTTACATTATGCAGAAGAATTAAGAATGAGAAAGGGGCTCCCTTTTGTGGTTAACTTTTCGGACAACTCCTATTTTATGACAAAAAATTCGATGCTCACCAAGGACATTAAAAAAGCTGTCATTGTAACCAGTCAGGATATTAATGAAGCATTAGAATTGATTGTAAAAAGTTCACTATATACTGCCGAAAATTCTCTAAGACAGGGTTTTGTCACAATTGAGGGCGGGAACAGAATAGGAATATGCGGAAGTGCAGTTATAAATAATTCAACAATATCATCTATAAAGAATATAAGCGGATTAAATTACAGAATTGCAAAAGAAGTGGACGGAGCAGCGAACAAGGTGATTGATGCAGTCTATAAGGATAATAATATATTAAATACTCTTATCATTTCACCACCCTGCTGTGGAAAAACAACTATCTTAAGAGATGTTGCAAAAAAACTTTCCAAAACAGGTTTAAAAGTTTGTGTTGCAGACGAGAGAAACGAAATATGTGCAGTTTCTGACGGATTTCTTGGCTTTGATTTGGGCTATTCTTTAGATGTTTTGGAGGGTGCTCCAAAAAGCGAGGCATTTTCGATTCTGATTCGTTCAATGTCCCCTGATGTCATAATCACAGACGAGCTTGGTGGGAATGAAGATTATATAGCTGTTAAAAAAGCTATTCATTCAGGGGTTTCGGTCATAGCAAGCATACACGCAGAATCAAGAGAAGAACTTTTTAAAAACAATTTTGAATTTGGTTCACTATTTAACTGTTTCATCACATTAAACCGAGAAAATGGTCCGGGAACAGTCGGAGAAATTTATTGTGTTTAAATTTTTAGGTTCAATATTAATACTTATTGCTACATTTAGTATGGGATATTTGAGTTCAATCAAGCCATATAAAAGACATAAAAATTTATTAAAAATTAATTCAGGACTAATTGCTATGGAAAACGAAATAAGATTTAGTTCCGACTATATTGATGATATATTAAAAAGAGTAGCAAGAATAATTGAATTTGACAAGATTTTTATGACTTGTGCAAGCTACGACAAACAACTTCCAATATCTAAACGATGGCAATTGGCAGTATTAAACGATTATTCTTCACTTAATCTTTCAAAATCCGACTGTGAAATCCTGATTATGCTTGGTGCAGAGCTCGGAATGACTGATAAAGAGGGACAGATAAAAAATATTGAAAATTCAATATCTATGATTAAAACTTTACAGGATAATGCAAAGGAAGAATATGAAAAAATGTCTAAACTCAAAAAAGGACTCGGAATTGCAATAGGTCTTTTTGCTGTCATTATGCTTTCATAAAAAAATTAACGGAGGAAAACAATGAATGTTGATTTAATCTTTCAAATTGCAGGGGTCGGAATTGTTGTTTCTGTCTTAAATCAGCTACTAACACGAGCAGGACGCGAGGAACAAGCACTCTTGACAACAATAGCAGGGTTAATTGTTGTGCTTATGATTATCTCGCAGGAAATAGGCCAACTTTTTACAACGATAAAACAAATCTTTAATTTTTAAGGTGAGTTTAAAATGGATATATTTTCTGTAGCGGCAATAGGTATAATTGGTGCTATACTCTCTGTTACAATTAAACAAACAAGACCCGAACTCTCAATTATGACCTCACTTGCAACAGGTGTTCTTTTACTTTTATATACATCAAACTCTCTTGGCAATATTATAAATCAGTTCGGAGAAATAGTTTCAAAAAGTGGAATTAATGAAGAATATTTTAAAATAGCCATAAAATCCTGTGCGATTGCATATGTGACTGAATTTGCAAGTGCATTATGTAAAGATGCAGGCGAGAATGCAATAGCGGTTAAAACTGAATTTGCAGGCAAGATTACAATTCTGATTTTGTCACTGCCGATAATTTTAAGTTTTTTGTCTTCTATATCTGCTTTATTGGACAAAATTTAGGGGAAGATTACCTATGAAAAAATTTCTTATATTACTTTTTGGAATAATTACATTTTTCACCTGTTCAGTGTCAGCAAATGAATACACTCAAATTGAGGGAGAAGATTTTTTCAACGAAACTGTCAAGGAGCTCTCTTCAGGTGATTTTTTCATAACTCCCGAAAGAGTGATTGAATATATATTAGACCTACTATTTGATGAGCTTTCAAAATCAAGCGCATTGATAATATCAATTTTTGTAATCGCACTTTTATCAGGGACTATTAATGTGATTAACACTGACAAGACAAAAGCCTCAAATGCTGCATATTTTTCTTGTTACGCGTTGATGAGTGTGGCAGTTATAAAACTAATCAGCACATCGGTTGGATATGGCAGTCCGGTGATAGATGAAATGAGTACATTTGTGACAAAACTCTCCCCCATTCTGACTATTATGCTTGTATCCTCAGGATATGCAACCTCTGCATCGGCTTTCTACCCCATTTTCACATCTTCAATATACTTGATTTGCCTTATAATCAAAAATCTTATAATTCCAATGATATATGCAGGGTGCGTCATTGGAATTGCAAATAATTTGAGTAATTATGTGCAGTTAAGTTACTTTTCAAATATGTTGAAATCTATTTCAAAATGGTTGTTGACTGCATCTTTAACAATATTTTCAGGTATAAATGCTATATATGGATTTTGTGCTCCGTCTTTAGATAATATCGGAATGAAAACCGCAAAATTCGCAGTGGGAAGCATAATTCCCGTTGTAGGAAATTTCTTGTCCGAAAGCATTGAAACAGTTTTGAGCGGAACAAGGCTTATTAAAAATGCAGTCGGAACTGCAGGAATAATATCCTTATTGGTTATATGTGCTATCCCTTGTATAAAGGTCGGTGCAATAATGCTTGCAGTTAAAATTTCTGTTGCAATAATTGAGCCGATTAGTGATAAAAAATATGCTGATATGTTAAATGAGGCCTTGGGATGTATTTCAATGATGTTTTCTTCTATGCTCTGCGTTGCAGTATTATTTATCCTTTCAATTGCAATTATAATCGGAGCAACAAATACGATTACATAAGGTGATAAGAATGAAAAGCTACTTAATAAAAATTGTCGGTGCAGTTCTTATTTGCGTTTTTACAGACCACGCGCTACCTGACAAATGGAGTAAATATGTAAGAATAATAACAGGGCTTATTATAATAAGTGCAATAGCTTCTCCGCTTGAAAAACCATTAAATCTGAATTTTGATGATTATTTTAAGGTTTCTCAAAAATTAGAATATGACGGAGAGGAATATCAACGCTCACTTATAAAAGAAGAACTCGAAAAAACTATCTCCAACGATATCCAAACACGGATATCCGATGAATTTGATGTGAATATTTCAGCAAATGTCGATATTGAAATAAATGAAGAAAATAAAATTTCAGGTATTGATAAAATCAGTTTACAAGGTGATATAAACGAAAATATACTCAATCGGATTAATGAAATTTATGCACCAAAGGAGATTTTTTCAGATGGATATTAAAAATATAATAAAAAAATTGAATTTAGGTCATAATGGTTACTTACTCATAATAATATTAGTTGGGGTGCTTTTTATGCTTATCCCCTCGACAGACAATAAAAAACCAGGAAATGAAACCAAAGAAACCAAAGAAATTTCCATTGACTACAAAGAAGAATTAGAGGAAATTCTATCGCACATACAAGGGGTCGGAGAGGTTAAGGTCATGCTCACCTACTCGTCCTCCTTTGAGAAAAGAATTGCATATGAAGATAATTCCAACAAGCATGAAAAAAAAGATGGTGATAGTACAATAAATGAAATAAGTTCTCAAAAAAATGTTGTTTTATCCGATGGTGAGCCTTTTATTGTAAAAGAAATATATCCCGAAATTCAAGGTGTTATTGTTGTCAGCGAAGGTGCTGATGATATAATTGTCAAACAAAACATTTTAAATGCAGTCACAACAGCACTTTCAATTGCTCCGCATAAGGTTTGTGTTGTTAAAAAAGAATAATAGAAAGGAAAATTAAAGATGATAGTATTAAAGAAAAAAGAAATTGTCGCAACCGCATTGGTTGCAATGATAGGAGTTGCAGGATATTTGAATTGGTCTTATCAGGACACAATCAAGGTGACTGACGGAAATTCATATATTGAAACAGGAAAAAAATTAGGCGAGGCAAAATATGTGAACTCCGAAAAAGATGATGTGACAGAGGAAGCAGTTGAAACTTCAGCCAACTCCAAGGATTATTTTGCACAAGCAAAAATAGAGAAAGAAAATGCAAGATCAAAAGCATTGGAAATATTAAAGGAAACAGCTGAAAATGAAAGTTTTGATGCCGAAACAAGAAAAAATGCACAAGACAAAATTCTGTCTTTAGCATCAAGCAGCGAAAAAGAGGCTATAATTGAAAATGTTGCAGCTGCAAAAGGATATGATAACATATCAGTTTACATAGACGGAGAGAGTGTTGATATAATAATTGAAAAAGAAGATTTTTCACAAACTGATGCTAATATCATTAAGGACATTGTGACAGAACAGTTAGACATTGGTCCAAACAACATAAAGATTGTTCAAAAATCAAATTAAAAAAGGGGCTTTTAAAGCCCCTTTTATTCTTTTGTAAGTTTTGCAAAATTAGCCATAAGTTGTTTTGTTCCAACACTGTCAAACGCAACCTCAACTAATGTATCTTTTCCATATTGCTTTGCATTCAACACAATGCCTCTGCCAAACTTGTTATGGTGAACAACATCGCCCTTTGCATATGATTGATTATCTTGCTCGGGCATAGTAACAGTATTTTTGAGAGAATTGATGCTCTGTTTTGCTTTTATGACATAGTCATTTACCGCAGTTTTAACCGTATGCGGTGTTTTATTTTCCGCTTTGGTATCAAACTCTGCAATAAATCGGCTCGGCCGTTGATA
>JAZNGS010000125.1:0-8039 GCA_045576555.1 Clostridia bacterium
ATAAAGGAAATCAGAGAAAAAATCCCTGAGGATATGGAAATCGAAGCCTTTGTTCACGGTGCTATGTGTATCTCATATTCGGGAAGATGTCTTTTGTCAAACTATATGACTCACAGAGATGCAAATATGGGTGCTTGTGCACATCCTTGCAGATGGAATTATTCACTTGTCGAAGAAACAAGACCAGGTGAATATATGGATGTTTTTGAAAATGAAAGAGGTACATTTATCTTTAATTCAAAAGATTTGTGTATGATAAGACATATTCCTGAAATTGTAAAAAGCGGAATATCAAGTCTTAAGATTGAGGGAAGAGTCAAGACATCGTATTATGTTGCTACAATTGTCAAGGCGTATAGAGAAGAGATTGACAAGTTTTTTGCTGACCCCGAAAATTATGTTTTTGATGAAAAACAGTATGATGAATTGTGCAAGGTAAGTCACAGACCTTATTCAACAGGCTTTTATTTCGGAAAGCCTGATTCGGAGAAACAGGTTTATACCGACAGTTCATATATAAGGGACTATGATTTAATTGGTATGGTTATAGGCTATGATGAGAAAACGAAAATCGCTACAATATCGCAGAGAAATAAGTTCTCTGTCGGTGAAGAAATAGAGATAATACAGCCTGGAAAACCATTTTTTACCCAAAAGGTAACATATATGGAAAATGAAGCAGGCGAAAGCATTGAGAGTGCACCTCATGCACAGATGATTGTAAAAATGAAGGTTGATTTTCCTGTGAATGAAGATGCGATGTTGAGAAGAATAAGAAAATAGTATCGGAGAATATACTATGAATAAAAAAGTATTAAAGTGGATTGTGAAAAACGGAAAAGAAAGTTTTGTTTTTATTGCACTTTTAACAATAGCAAGTGTAATTCTTTCTTTGATTTCGCTGCAATTTTCGATGGAATCCAAAAAGATGATTGATATTGCAACGGGTGTTTCTGATGGTGCATTTGTTGATTGTCTTATAAGAATTGTTTTGTTGCTTATGTTTATGCTTGTTATACAGATTTGTATAAACTTTGTTAATGTGCACGCAAATTCAAGATTTGAGATTTCATTAAAAAACAGAATTTTTAAGAAATTACTTGAAAAAGATTATCTGTCAGTTTCTATTTACCATTCAGGTGAACTATTGAACAGAATAAACAGTGATGTGAATATTATTGTGACAGGAATTATGACTATAATTCCCAAAGCTGCACTGTTTTTAACAAGTGTCATAGGTGCCTTTGTTTATCTTTATCGGATTGATAGCTTTTTAGCATTGATAATTCTTGCAGTCGGCCCATTGGTTTTAATTGGTGCAAGACTATATTCAAGAGCTTTTAAAAAGTTACATAAAGAGTGCCAGACTGCAGACGGAAAAACCAAATCATTTATGTTGGAAATGCTTCAAAATCTTCTTGTAGTAAAGTCTTTTGACAATGAAGAACTTATGGTCAGAAAAAGCAGCAAACTACAGAAAGTCAGCTATAAATTGAGGATAATCAGAACAAGAGTTTCGGTGCTTGCACATATTGGAATGTTTTTGGTGTTTAATGCAGGATTTTATTTTGCATTGGCATATTGTGCCTATAAACTTTCACAAAGTTTGATGACAGTCGGTGATGTGGTTGCGGTAACACAGCTTGTTCACCAGATACAGTCACCTTTCCAGAATATTTCCGGACTTGTACCGCAGTTTTTCTCTGTTATTGCTTCGAGCGAAAGGCTGATTGAATTAGAAGAAATCAAGGACGAAAAACAGAGCGGAGATGACCTTGATGCTGATGTTTATTTAAAACTTTCTCGAATTGTTTTTGACAATGTGAAGTTTTCTTATAGTAGTGATTCGGTAATTTCAGGAATTAACATGAGTATTAATAAGGGTGATTTTGCGGTTGTTGCAGGTGAATCAGGAGCAGGAAAGAGCACTGCAATAAAACTTTTATTAGGTATTTTAAATCCTGATGAGGGCGAGATTTACTTAAAAACTGATGATGATAAAAAAATTATGCTTGGTAAAAAAACAAGACCAATTTTTGCATATGTTCCGCAGGGTAATTTGATATTATCGGGAACAATCAGAGAAAATATTGCATTTGCAAATGAAAATGCCAGCGAAGAAAATATAATAAAAGCAGCAAAATTAGCTCAAATCTGGGATTTTATAAAGACACTTGATAATGGACTTGATACAGTTATCGGTGAAAATGGTTTGGGATTATCCGAAGGACAGGCACAGAGAATTTCAATTGCAAGAGCACTTTTATATGATGCGCCGATTTTGCTTTTAGATGAATCAACATCGGCACTCGATTCAAAAACTGAAGCAGAATTATTAAAAGCAATAAAGAGTATGACAGATAAGACTGTTATAATTGTATCGCATAAACAGGCGGCATTTGATGTTTGTGATAAGATTTTATATGTTACAAAGGAGTAGGAAAATGAATGTTAATGAATTGAAAATAAATTTAAATAATGGTGACTATAACGAACAGCTAAAGTATATATATGCTTCATGTGATGTTTTAGGATATCAAAACAGATTTCTGGAAGTAATAGATGGTTTTATAAATACATATAACTATGAGCCTTGTGACATGAGATTGTTTTCAGCACCTGGCAGAACGGAAATCGGAGGAAATCACACGGACCATCAGCACGGTTGTGTTTTGGCGGCAGCGTTGAATCTTGATGTTATTGCGGCTGTTTCTCTAAATGGCAGAAATGAGGTAAGAATTAAATCTAAAGGTTACAAAATGGATGTAATAAACCTTGATGATTTGGAACCTAACAAAGACGAATGTGAGAAATCTTCATCCCTTATCAAAGGAGTGATTAAAAAGATTTCTGATATGGGATATAAAATCAAGGGTTTTGATGCATATACAACTTCAAATGTACTAAAAGGATCTGGAATGAGCTCATCAGCTGCCTTTGAGGTGCTTATCGGAACAATAGTTAACGGACTTTTTTGTAATAATGAAATTGATGCTGTGGAAATTGCAAAGATAGCACAGTTTGCAGAAAATGTATATTTCGGAAAACCATGTGGACTTATGGATCAGATGGCATCATCGGTAGGCTCAATTGTAGCGATAGATTTTGAAGATACAAATAAGCCTGTTGTTGAAAAGGTCGAGTTTGATTTTACAAAGACAGGTTATTCATTGTGTATCATTGATTCAGGTGCAGACCATGCAGATTTAACTGATGAATATGCTGCTATTACGGTTGAAATGCGTTTGGTTGCAAACTATTTCGGAAAAGACTATTTAAGAGAAGTTAACCCGGTGGAATTTTTTGAAAAACTTGCAAATTTGAGAGCAAAGGTTAAAAATGACAGGGCAATTCTTCGTGCAATACACTATTTTAATGATAGCGAAAGAGCAAAAGATGAAGCCAAGGCATTAATACAAAATGATTTTGAAAGATTTTTAGATATTGTTAAAAGCTCCGGATATTCGTCATATATGTACCTTCAAAACATTTATGCAGCATCAAATCCGACACATCAGGCAGTTTCCTTGGTGCTTGCAATGTGTGATGAAATTCTTGGTGAAAATGGAGCATACAGAGTGCACGGCGGAGGATTTGCAGGAACAGTTCAATCCTTTGTGCCAAATGATATGGTTAACGAGTTTAAAACAAAAATAGAAGCAGTGTTTGGAGAGGGGAAGTGTCATATTCTTTCAATCAGACCTGTTGGTGGAGTTGAGATAAAGTGATGCAAGAAAAGATAGAAGAGGCAATCAAGCTTTTGAATGAAAATGGATACATAGTATCAAAAGTAACAAAAGCACAAATGGCAATAGCCGAAAGTTGCTGTGAAAATAAATCACGGTGCAATTTTAATGTTGTTGGAGTCAGATGTGTTGATTTGTTGTGCGTTCAGGATTTGATAAGAGAACAGATTTTTCCATATTTGGAGCAAAATAATCAGTAAAGGCGGTAATTAAGATTAAATTAATCATAGCTGAAAAGCCCAGCCTTGCAAGAAACATTGCTGCAGGAATTGGTGAAATGAAAAAATATAACGGTTATTTTGAGGGGCAGGGTTATCTTCTGACCTGGGTTTTTGGACACCTGTTTTCATTGGTTGATATTGATGATTATTCACCAAACCCTGATGGAACGAGGAAATGGACGATGAAAAACATTCCTTGTTTTCCTGAAAAATTCCGTTTTGAATTAAAAAAAGATAATAACACCAAGCAAGTTGATGCTGGTGTTAAGAAACAATTTGAGATAATAAAGTCATTGGTCAATAGAGCAGATGTTGATATGATTATCAACGCAGGTGATGCCGACCGAGAGGGAGAAATAATTATAAGAATATGTGTTGAAAATGCTATAAGTGCCGAAAAACCATTTATGAGGTTGTGGCTTCCCGACCAAACCCCTCAAACAATTAAAACTGCACTTTCGGAAATGAAGAGTGAGAGTGAGTATGAAAATTTAGCTCAGGAGGGGTATGCAAGAACATATATAGACTGGCTCTATGGTGTTAACCTGACTCGTTTTGCAACACTAAAATCAGGAAATCTTTTGCGTGTGGGAAGAGTCATTGTGCCAATTGTTAAGGCGATTTATGACAGAGATATGGCAATTCGCAAATTTAAGCCTGATATATATTATGCAATTGTCAGCAACGCAAAAACAAAGGACGAAGAAATCGAATTAACAAGTAAAGAAAAATTTGACAAAAATGATTATCAAAAGGCACTTGAACTGTGCCAAAAATATAATTCGTCTAAAGCTGTTGTTACATTCAAAAAGAAAAAGAACGATACAATTCAGCCTGGAAAATTGTATTCTTTAACAAAACTTCAAAATGTTTTGGGAAAGAAATACAAAATGTCAATGGAAAAGAGCTTGAAGATTGTTCAGGACCTTTACGAAAAAGGTTATGTTACATATCCTAGAACAAACTCGGAGTATCTTGCAACAGCGGAGCAGGGGAAGGTTAGAACTATATTGGAGTCGGTCAAAAAACTCGGATACCCTGTTGAATTCAAATATAAAAAAACAATATTTGATGATTCAAAAATTGAATCACATTCAGCTCTCACACCAACCTATAAAATCCCTAAAAAAACAGATTTAACCGAAGATGAATTTACGGTTTATTCTGTAATTATGCGTAGATTTGTAGCAGTTTTTTGTGCAGAAGAATGTGTTTGTGAAAAAACGGAAATAAAGATTGATGTTGGCGGACACGAGGAGTTCACACTAAAAGGAATGGTGATAGTAGAGTCCGGATGGACTAAATATGATGACTACACTAAAAAGGATAAAATTCTTCCTAAACTTGATATGGGTGATGTGATTAACATTGATTTTAAACCTGTTGAAAAGGAAACGAGTCCGCCAAAGCATTATACCATAGAAACGCTCAACAATTATTTAAAAAATCCTTTTAAGGAAGACAAAGCGAAAGCCTCCGAAGAAGAAAATGACGAAGAGGAATACAGAGCAATCTTTGAAGGCCTGGAGCTTGGAACTGAAGCAACCAGAACAGGCATAATTGATAATGCAAAAAAAAGCGGATATATTCAGCTAAAAAAAGATGTTTACACAATATTACCTGGAGGCGAACAACTTATTGAGGCTTTGCAAAGAATGAATATTAATATGGATAAATATAAAACTGCAGAGGTCGGCAAGGCTTTGAAAAAGGTGTTCAAGGGCGAGTTTACAATAAATGAAAGCATTGAAATTGCAAAAGAAGAAATTCAAAATGTTTTTAATTTTGATGAACAAACTAAAAACTCCGATACCAATGATGGATTTGTGGGAGATGTTGTGGGTGTTTGTCCGCTATGTTCAAACAAAGTCATAAGAACAAGATTTGGCTATGGATGCACAGGCTATAAGGAAAATAACTGCAAATTCGGAGTAAGCAATGTTATCTGCTCAAGAGTTATATCTGTTTCAAATATGAAAAAACTGTTGGAAACAGGGAAAACTGATAAAATAACAGGTTTTATCTCTCCAAAAAGCGGTAAGCAATTTGATGCTTTTTTAAAACTTGAAAACGGAAAAGCAGTATTTGAATTTTAGAATAAAAAGTTAAAAATGGCATAACATAATAACAGTTACATTATATAGATAGGAGTTTATATATGAAAAAGGTAATTTGTTTATGTTGTGCTATTTTTTTATTGTCTTTAAATATTGTTGTCTATGCAGAGCCTGTTAATTTGGGTACTTCTGCAAAATCGGTACTTTTGATGGAACAAAGCACAAAAGAGGTGCTGTATGAGAGTAATCCGGATGAGCGTTTGGCAATTGCAAGCGTCACAAAGATAATGACAATGCTTTTGATAATGGAAGCAATAGAAGACGGGAAAATCACTATGGATGATATGGTTCCTGTCAGTGAGAGAGCAATGTCAATGGGTGGCTCAACAATGTTTTTGGAAGCAGGAGAAGAACTATCCGTTTATGAAATGTTAAAAGGTATTGCAGTTGCATCGGCAAACGATGGTTGCGTTGCAATAGGCGAATATATTTCTGGAACTGTTGAAAACTTTGTTGCACTAATGAATGAAAGAGCAGCAGAACTTGGAATGACAAACACGAATTTTGTAAACACTAATGGTCTTGATGCTCCTGATCATTATTCAAGTGCAAGAGATGTTGCGCTGATGTCTGCCGAGCTTTTGAAACACGAAAAGATATTTGAGTTCACAACCATATGGACTGATAAAATGCATAATGGGAAATTTGATTTGGCAAATACAAATAAACTAATCAGGTTTTATCAGGGTGCAAATGGGTTGAAAACAGGATCAACTGATGAGGCTTTGTGTTGCTTATCTGCAACTGCAAAAAGAGATGATTTGCAGTTGATTGCAGTAGTGCTTGGAGCTCCTACTTCAAACGACAGATTTTCTGATGCAAGAACTCTATTAGATTACGGATTTGCAAACTATGATGTTGAAAAATTTGCAAAAGCCAATCAGGAGTTTGTAAGAGTTCCTGTTAAAAAAGGGGTTTTAGCCGATGTTGGTGCTGTCGCAAAAAAAGATGTATCTTTGCTTGTTTCAAAGGGAGATAAGGGTAAGTGTGATGAGGAAATTTTTGTTCCTGATGAAGTGGTTGCCCCAATAATAAAAGGTGAGTCAATTGGAAAGATTATATACTCAAAAAATGGTGAAAGTGTTTGTGAGGTAGAACTTGTTGCAGGTGATGATGTTAAAAAGGTGAGTTTTGGAAAATATCTTTTTGAAATAATAAAAAATCTATTCACATAATGAAAGTGCATCAAATCGAATGATTTGATGCACTTTTTTTAATTATTTATTGTTTTTAAAACAAAATCGCAAACCTCTTTTGTGGAGTTTGGTTTTCCAATACGCTCAACACTTTGTTTTAAAAGCTCCAATCTCCAAGGGTTATTCATAATTTCATATAGTGCCTCATCGATAGGGAATGTATCAGTTGCCATTATCGCTGCACCACTGTTTACCAAAAATTCCATATTTCTGTCTTCTTGACCAGGTATAGGATTTATAAGAATTGCAGGAAGTTTTTTTGCCAGCAATTCAGATGTTGTTAATCCTCCCGGCTTTGTTATAATACAATTGGAAGCGTCCATCATTACATCAACATTGTCAACAAATCCGTATGTATATATCTTGTGATTCCATTGTTTTTGTTCAATTTCCTTTTTACCCTTTTCATTATTACCGCAAACACATAAAATTTGAAAATCAGTATCAAGTGAGTCAATTTTTTCGAGGTATTTTGAAATGTTTCCAAATCCCATTGAACCCATCATAATCAGGATTGTAAACTTATTGTTAATACCCAATTGTGTGCGTGCATCTTCCTTTGGAATTTTTGTTGAAAACTTGCTTTTAATCGGAATTCCATATGGAAGAATTTTATCTGTAATAATACCTTTTTTGTTCATTTGATTATTCAAAAGTTTGTCAGGAGTCACATAATAGTCAATATTCGTGCTCTCCCAAAACGGATGAACGGTAAAATCAGTTACAATTCCAAAAGTTGGACATTTTATGTGTCCCTTT
>JAZNGS010000126.1:0-17875 GCA_045576555.1 Clostridia bacterium
CACGATCAGGAGGAAGCTCTTACAATGAGCGATACTGTTGTGGTTATGAATAACGGAGTAATTCAGCAAATAGGAACTCCGCAGGATATTTATAATGAGCCTGTGAATGCGTTTGTTGCTGATTTCATTGGTGAAAGTAATATAATTGACGGAATTATGCCAAAGGATTGCCTCGTTAAAATCAGCGGACAGGAATTTGAGTGCGTTGATAAGGGTTTTGATGAAAATGAAGAGGTTGATGTTGTAATCCGTCCTGAAGACATACATATTATTCCTCGTGAAGACGCAAAAATCTTCGGAACAGTTGAAACAGTAACCTTTAAAGGCGTACATTATGAAATGCTTGTGCGTTCAGAGAATTTTGACTGGCTTATCCATTCAACAAAAGCCGCAGCGCCAGGCTCGGTAATCGGTATGGATGTTGACCCGTTTGACATTCACATTATGAAAAAGACAAATAAATAAGGAGGCGGATGATATGAACGAAAACACTCAAACAAGCCGCTCCCTTTTGCAAAAGCTGATTTCTGCACCATATATTTTGTGGATGATAGCTTTTATAATTGTTCCGCTTGCGATGGTTGCATATTTTGCATTAACAACAGCGGATGGTTCGTTCACTCTTGAGAATATTAAAAATGTATGGCAATATGCAAATATATTTGCAAGGTCAATTTGGCTTGCGGCAGTTGCAACTGTCATATGCCTTATTATTGCATATCCTGCGGCATATATCTTATCAAGAACAGCTGCAAATGTTCAAAGCACACTCTTAATGCTTGTTATGCTTCCAATGTGGATGAACTTTCTTTTAAGAACATATGCATGGATGACAATTTTGGGAAACAATGGATTGATAAATACATTTTTGGGACTTTTTGGAATAGAATCTATAAAAATGCTAAATACTCAAGGTGCAGTTGTTTTGGGAATGGTTTATAACTATCTTCCATATATGATTTTGCCATTATATTCTGTTATGGTTAAGATTGATAAAAGTTTGTTGGAAGCTGCACAGGATTTGGGCTGCAACAGTATGAAAACTATCTTTCGTGTAGTTTTGCCATTGAGCTTGCCTGGAATAACATCAGGTATTACCATGGTATTTGTGCCTGCAATTTCAACATTTATAATCTCAAGAATGTTAGGCGGCGGCTCACAGCTATTAATTGGCGACCTTATTGAAATGCAGTTTTTGGGAAATTCCTATAATCCGAATTTAGGCTCGGCAATTTCGTTGGTGCTTATGGTTATAGTTTTAATAATTATGACAGTTATGAATCAGTTTGATGCTGATGATGACAAGGTTTTGATGTAGGAGGTGCTAAAATGAAGAAACTATCAAAATTTTATTTGGCACTCTTATTTCTATTTCTTTATGCACCTATTTTCGTGCTGATTGTGTACTCATTCAATGAAAGCAAAAGTAAAACTGTTTTTTCTGGCTTTACATTTGATTGGTACATAAAACTATTTAATAATGAGCTTATTATGACATCGTTGGGTAACACTTTAATAATTGCGGTTATCGCGTCTGTTATTTCAACAATTCTTGGAACTATGGCAGCAATCGGATTTTCAAAAATGCGAAAAATTCCGAGAGCTTTGGCGATGAATGTAAACAATATTCCAATTATCAACCCTGAAATTGTAACAGGTGTTTCTCTAATGCTTTTGTTTGTGTTCTTTGCCGCAAGAATGAAGTTCGAGTTCGGTATGGGAACATTAATAATTGCACACATAACCTTTGATGTTCCGTATGTGATATTGAATGTTATGCCAAAGTTAAGGCAGATGAACCCACATATATATGAGGCGGCACAGGATTTGGGATGTAACCCATTTAAAGCATTTTTCAAGGTTGTTCTGCCGGAAATAATGCCGGGAGTTTTATCCGGATTTTTAATGAGCTTTGCTTATTCATTGGACGATTTTGTAATCAGCTATTTCACAAGCGGCTCAAATTCGCAGACCTTGCCTATCACAATTTATTCAATGACAAGAAGAAAAGTAAGCCCTGAAATAAATGCACTCTCAACCATAATTTTTATTGTCGTTGTGACAGTTTTAGTGGTTAAGAATGTGTTGGAGAGAAAAGATATTAAAAAGAGAAACGAAGAAGTTTCAGTTGAAATATAAAAAAGGAAGTGACATTTTTGAAAAAAAGAATTAGTTTGGTTTTGACAATTGTATTGGGATTGGGAGTTTTGGGCGGTTGCTCAAATGAATTAGCAGAGCCGACAGTCAATGTTTCGGATACTGCATATTATGGGAAGTATAAAGAGGACGGACTCTCAATCAATGTGTATAATTGGGGAGAATATATAGCTGACGGAAGCGAAGATGAAATGATAGATGTTAATGCGGAGTTTGAAGCATTGACCGGCATTGAAGTTAACTATACAACCTATGCAACAAATGAGGAATTATATGCAAAAATGAAGGGTGGCGGAGCTGATTATGACATTATTATTCCGTCTGACTATATGATTTCAAGAATGATTAAAGAGGATATGTTAAAAACTCTTGATTATAGCTTAATTCCAAATGCACAATATATAATGGACAATTTTAAAAATGCCGCATATGATGAGGGCGACAAACACTCTGTTCCATACACCTGGGGAACTGTCGGAATTATTTATGACAAAGAGGCAGTTAGTGAAACAGAAATTAATTGGGATATTTTGTGGAACGAAAAATACAGCGGTCAGATTTTGATGTTTGACAATCCAAGAGATGCCTTTGCAATAGCAGAGCTTGTTTTGGGATATTCACTAAACACCGAAAATCCTGATGAATTAAAGGCAGCTGCCGATAAGCTCATCGAACAAAAACCGCTTGTTCAAGCCTATGTAATGGACGAGATTTTTGACAAAATGGGTGCACAAGAGGCAGCTTTGGCACCTTACTATGCAGGCGATGCAGTAACACTTATGCAGGATTATGAGCATCTGGGCTTTGTTGTTCCAAAAAGCGGAACAAACCGATTTGTTGATGCAATCTGTATTCCAAAAACTTCTCAAAAAGAAGAGCTGGCACATATGTATATCAACTTCTTGTGTGAGCCAGAAGTGGCTTTGGCAAATGCAGAATATATTGGATATTCAACTCCTAATTCCGTTGCTTTTGAAAATATAGGCGATGAAATTAAAAATGATGGTATTTCATATCTTGATGATGCTTATCTCAATGAAAAAACAACAGTATTTAAGAATTTATCAGATGATGCTAACAAGCTTATGCAGGATTTGTGGACCAGTATGAAATCTGAAAATTAGTGCGAAACAGCATATATTTTTAAGACATTTAAGTATTGACAACCTTGGCTTGATATAGTATAATGTAAATTAACAAATAATTGGAAAGGACGAGAATTTATGAAGAAATTTATATCATTAATGCTTTCTTTGGTAATGCTTTCTGGCTTGACTGTGTCATATGCAGAGGGTACAACCACACCATTAAAGTCAGCATTGGCTAGTCATTTCGGGACTTTAGGAATTAATATTGAGAACATTACAGGCATTCCTGTTGATACAGATATATCTGTAAACATTAATGGAGGTAATTGGAGAGACAGACCTACTACTGTAAATATAGATAGTTTGGCAGCAACAGATGTTGGACTCAAGGCCGATATTGATATGGACACTGTTAAATCCATATTTCAAATTTGTGTAGATGCAGGAAATGCTGTTGCCCCGGTTGGTTCAGATTTGAAAGAGGAATGGGACAGCTGTTATGTAACAGGTGAGTTTAAGATTGAGATTGACTATCCAAATCAGGCAAGAGGATTTGTCATTAATCAATACTCTATGTCAGATAGCAATATGACAGGTTTTACTTCTACAGAGGCGGGAAAAGACCTTAACGCGATTTTCAAAGAGGTATCTCCAAGAACGCTCACAGCTAAAGATGCCAAAACAGACACAATGACAATTACAGTTAAGGTTAGGGAAGATGTAAAGGTTGGTGTTAGTACACTAACAGACAATTTGTCTGATTTGGAATTGGTTTACACAGGCAACAGAATTACTCGTGCAGGTGCTTTCACAGTAAGAGGCCGTGTGACAGGATACACAGATATTATGTCTAAGGTAGGAACAGAAACTCCAGTTCGTATCGGACATATTGAATATAACTTCAGCCAGAGAGACGGAGAGCAAAATGATACAGATTACCGCGATCCTGCTGATGACATAAGTGCAACTATTTTAGTTCCTGAAATTACATATGAAGGCGGCGGAAGCCTTGGCGCAGGCGGAGTTGAACACAAAACTCTTGTAATTTACGATGGTGAAGATGAAATCAGCAGAAAGAAGTATGTAGTAAATACAAATATTGAAATTGGCTCACTCGAAATGCCTGAAAAAGACGGATATGTATTTGCAGGCTACTACTATGATGATGAGTTTACAAAGCCGGTTGAAGAAAGCTTTAAACTTGCAGAAGATACAGTTATTTATATTAAGTGGACACATAGTGTTTTAGACCAGGAAAATCATATTGCATATATTATCGGTTATCCTATGGAAGATGGTCGTGAAGAAGTTAGACCTGAAAACAATATGTCAAGAGAAGAAATTGCAACAGTATTCTATCGCTTGCTTAAGAAGGATGTAAGAGATGAGTTGTTTGCATCAATAAATTCATTCCCTGATGTAGAAAGCACAAGATGGTCAAACAAGGCTATTTCAACAATGGCAAATGGCGAATATGTTAACGGATATGAAGATGATACATTCAAGCCTGCAAACCCAATCACAAGAGCTGAATTTGTGACAATTGCAACAAGATTCTTTG
The DNA here is from genome assembly GCA_045576555.1 of Clostridia bacterium. Classification (GTDB taxonomy): domain Bacteria; phylum Bacillota; class Clostridia; order UBA1381; family UBA1381; genus RGIG1988. The sequence goes on from JAZNGS010000126.1 coordinate 4,807, forward strand.
CAGTTGATGATGTTTATACAGGTGATGTTGACTTTACTGATGTTTATGGACATTGGGCAGAAAGATATATTAAGTATGCAACTGCAGCAGGTTGGATTGATGGTTATGAAGACAACACATTCAGACCTGACAGATACATCACAAGAGCAGAGGTTATGAAGATTATTAACCATATGCTTAACCGTGCAGTTACTGAAGAAGGTTTGATTGAAGATGCTAAACGTTGGGTAGACAACTCACAAGATAAGTGGTATTATTATGAAGTAATCGAAGCAACAAACTTCCATGCATATAATAAAGTGCAAGGTGAAGAAGCTTGGACACAGATTTTGGAAAACGAAATCTTAAATGAAAAGTCTGAATATGAAGATGCTGATGCTGATGATTCAGACTACGATCAACCACTTCTATAAAAACACCAAAGAACCGCTTTTATAAGCGGTTCTTTTTTAGTATAAACTATTGCGTTTTTATGAAAATTATTATATAATGGTAAAAAAGAAATAAATGGAGATTTTTGTATGAGTAAAAGACAGACAAGAAGTGAAGCAAGAATTGAGGCTTTCAAGCTAATATTTCAAACAGAGGTCAATAACGATGATATAGATTTCTTGTTTGAACATATGTTGAATGAATTGCCAAAGTGTCAGGATAACATAGACTATATCAAAACTGCGGTGCTTGGTGTCATCAATAAAAAGGACGAGCTTGACGAAGATATAAAGAATAATCTTACAAGCGGTTGGAAATTGGAAAGAATAACAAAGGTATCGTTAGCAGTTTTGCGTCTTGCAATTTTTGAAATAAAATATATTGATGATGTGCCGACAAATGTTGCAATAAACGAAGCGGTTGAGATTGAAAAGAAGTTTGATAATCCGGATAATTCTGCGTTTGTTAATGGTGTGTTGGCGGGATTTATTAAATCGTTATGATTTATCTTGGATTTGATACAAGCAATTACACAACATCGGTTGCTTGTTGCGGCGATGTGTCACTGAATATACGAAAATTATTAGAGGTAAAAAGCGGAGAAAGGGGATTAAGACAAAGCGATGCCCTTTTTCAACATATAAAAAAATTACCTGAATTATTTTGCGAATTGACAGAACAAATTGATACTAAAAAAGTAGCAGGCATAGGAGTCAGCACAAGTCCGCGTGATGTTGATGGTTCATATATGCCTGTTTTTCTTGCGGGATATGGCTATGCAAAAGTATGTGCTGATGCATTGGGTGTTCCCCTTTATACATTTTCGCATCAGGAAGGACACATTATGGCTGGAATTTATTCCTGTGGAAATTTTGAACTATTGCAAAAATCATTTATCAGTGTGCATTTATCGGGCGGAACTTGTGAAATTCTATTAACAAAATACGAAAACAGACACTTTGTAACCGACATAATCGGCGGTACTAAAGACATCAGCGCAGGTCAACTGATTGACAGAGTCGGAGTTAAGATGGGTTTAGATTTTCCTTGCGGAAAAGAGTTGGAAATAATTTCAAAAAATGCAAAAAATGTTATAAAACTGCCTGTTAGCACAGATGGCGGATATATAAACTTTTCAGGAATTGAAACAAAAACGCTGTCATTAGTAAATGATGTAAACAAGGCAGATTTGTCATATAGTCTGTTTTTGTCAATCTCGCAAGCGCTTGAAAAGTCAATAAATTATTGTGTCAAGGAACATAATATAGATAGTGTTTTAATAGTTGGAGGAGTTGCATCAAACAGCATAATAAAAGAAAATTTGTGTCAGAATGTATGTGCAAGGGTTGATTTTGCATCTTCGGAATTTTCGACAGACAATGCATATGGTGTTGCGCTTTTGTGTGAAAGGAATAATTAATGGAACAAATTATTGCCACAGTTTCTCAACTGAACGGATTTATTAAAAAAACATTTGAAGCAAATCCTGTTTTTTCGGATATCTGGATAAAGGGAGAAATTTCAAATTTTAAAAAGCATTATTCAGGACACCTCTATCTCACATTAAAAGATGATGGCGGTGTTTTAAAAGCGGTGATGTTTAAATCGAGCACAGCATCGCTTAATTTTACTCCGTCTGACGGAATGAAGGTTATGGCTCGCGGCAGAGTGTCGGTCTATGAGGCAAGCGGTGCTTATCAGCTATATATTAATGAAATGATTCCTGATGGCGTTGGTGAACTATATATTGCCTATGAAAAACTAAAAAAGAAATTGGAAGAAGAAGGACTCTTTGATGAGGAGCATAAAAAGCCGATTCCAAAATATCCATCGTCCATTGGTGTTGTCACTGCATCAACAGGTGCGGCGGTCCGTGACATTATAAATGTTTTGTCAAGAAGATACCCGTATGCCGAAATCGTCATATATCCTGCGCAGGTACAGGGAGCAGGTGCGGCACAAAGCATTTGCGAGGGAATAGAGTATTTTAATAAAACAAAAATGTGTGATACGCTGATAGTCGGAAGAGGCGGCGGCTCAATCGAAGATTTGTGGGCATTTAATGAGGAGATTGTTGCATATGCAATTTATAATTCCGAAATTCCGATTATATCGGCGGTCGGACATGAGGTTGATTTCACTATTGCGGATTTTGTTGCTGATTTGAGGGCGCCGACTCCGTCAGCGGCGGCTGAAATTGCAGTTCCGTCTCAAGAAGAATTAATGAGAAAAATAGCTGATTTAGAATATTCGATGAAAACTCTTTTAGAGTCAAATATTAAAAATAAAAAATTAAGATTAAATTCGGTGAAACTATTATCTCCGCAGGATATAATAGAAAACCATTTCCTGAGATTAGATGGCGTAACCAAGGAAATAATTAATGCTATGGGACAACTTTTGTCAACAAGCAAGGAAAGATATATAGGACTTGTTAGTAGGCTCGATGCATTGAGTCCTTTAAAGGTTATGCAAAGAGGTTTTGCAATGCCTGTTGATGAAAATGAAATGGTTATAAAATCGGTTAAACAACTTGATGAAAAAAAGAAATTTGTTTTAAGACTTGCTGACGGAGATAGGAATTGTAAAGTGATAGATGAAAAAGGGTTAGGTGAATGATATGACTAAAAATTTTGAGAACTCAATGAAAGAGTTGGAGGAAATTGCAGAAAAACTGTCAAATGGCGAGGTGTCACTTGATGAAACCATTAAATTGTTTGAAGATGGTATGAAATTATCAAAAAATTGTCAGAAAATTTTAGAAGATGCTGAAAAAAAGGTTAATATTCTTCTTAATAAAGACGGAGAGATTAAAAAGCAAGCATTTGATAGTGAGGAATAATAATGGGTAATTTTTTAGAAACTTTTAAAGATTCGGTGATTTTCACTGCTATAATAGGTTGGTTTGTGGCACAGTTTTTAAAAGTTATTTTTGTTTTCATTAAACACAAAAAAATTGATTTCAGAAGATTTATCGGTTCTGGAGGAATGCCGAGCTCACATTCATCAACTGTTATGGCACTTTCTGTAGCAACAGGACTGACTGAAGGCTTTTCAAGCACAATTTTTGCGGTGAGTCTTGTGCTGGCGGTGATTGTGATGTATGATGCCGCAGGCGTCAGGCGTGCAGCAGGTCAGCAGGCAAGGATACTTAACAGAATTGTTGAGGAGTGGGGAAAGGCAAGCTACTCCGAAACAGAAAAAAAGCTAAAGGAGCTTTTGGGACACACTCCTGTTGAGGTCTTTGCAGGTGCAGCTTTAGGCATTTTAATTGCAGTCATCAGACATATATAAATTTTTGAATTTTTGGATAAAATTGAATTTCTTTTGGCAAATATTTTCGCACATATTAATAGCATATCAGTGCAAAATAAGAGTGTAATCAAAATTGATGATTACATTAAATTAAAAATCAGACGGGGTAAAAGCCCAAAAAAATTTAATGGAGGAAAGTATTATGTCAAAGAACAGAATTGTAGTTCCTGAAGCTAAAAAGGCTATGGAAAACTTCAAGATGGAAGCAGCAAATGAAGTTGGTGTTAACCTTAAGCAAGGTTATAACGGAGATTTGACTTCAAGACAGGCTGGTTCAATCGGCGGTCAGATGGTTAAAAAGATGATCGAAAGCTACGAAAACAGCATTAAATAATTGTAGTTATTAAATGATTTTACAATAAATTTTAAAATCGAGAAAACCGAATTGGTGTTAACTAAACAAAAATTTTAAATGACTCGCATTTTTAGAATTTATAAAAGCAAGGAGGCTGCAGCAAAAGCTGCAGCCTCTTTGTGTAAAATGTATAAAGAAACAGGTAAATTGGGTGAAATTGTTAAATTTTTAATAAATTTTTAAAAAATACTTTTAATTTAATTTAAAGTGTGATATACTTATTATAATGGCAGAAAATTTGAATTTTTTAAAAAATATTCTGCAAAATGAAAAAAATTGCAAAAACAGGGGGATGTTAAAATGACTAACAATGCAGTTGTTAAGGCTTGGTTAGACGAAATGGTCGCAATGTGCCAGCCGGAAAATATTGTCTGGATAACAGGCGAAGAAGCTCAATTGGAAGAATTGAGAGCAGAAGCTGTTTCAACAGGCGAAATAATCAAACTAAATCAAGAAAAATTGCCTGGCTGTTACTATCACAGAACAGCTGAAAACGATGTTGCCAGAGTTGAGGACAGAACATTTATCTGTACACCAACAAAGGAAGAAGCAGGCCCAATCAATAATTGGATGGACCCAGAAGAAATGTATGCAAAGCTAAAGGCTTTATATAATGGTTCAATGAAGGGAAGAACAATGTATGTAATTCCTTATTCAATGGGACCTGTAGGCTCACCTTTCTCAAAAATCGGTATTGAATTGACAGACAGTATCTATGTTGTTTTGAACATGGCTATTATGACAAGAATAGGCAAGGCTGTAATTGACGAGCTTGGCGATAAGTCAGATTTTGTTAAGTGCTTGCACGCTAAAAAGGATGTTAATCCTGAAGAAAGATATATCGTTCAGTTCCCACAGGATTCTGCAATATGGTCAATCAATTCAGCATACGGCGGAAATGTTTTGTTGGGTAAAAAGTGTTTTGCATTGAGAATTGCATCATACCTTGGTATGAAAGAAGGCTGGATGGCTGAGCATATGCTTATCCTTGGTCTTGAAAATCCTCAAGGTGAAGTTAAGTATATCTGTGCTGCATTCCCATCAGCTTGCGGAAAGACTAACCTTGCAATGCTTATTCCTCCTGCATATCTACAGGAAAAGGGATATAAGGTTTGGACAGTTGGTGATGATATTGCATGGCTCCAAATCGGACCTGACGGAAGACTATATGCTATCAACCCTGAAGCTGGTTTCTTCGGAGTTGCCCCTGGAACAAGCGAAAAGACTAACTTTAATGCATTGGCTGCAACAAAGAAGAACACAATTTTCACAAATGTTGCTATCAACAATGATGATATGACAGTTTGGTGGGAAGGTCTTGACAAGAACCCTCCTGAAAATGCAACTGAATGGAAGGGTGCAAAGGTTAATGGTAAGGAATATGTTGCTGAAGGCATCAAACTTGCTCATCCTAACTCAAGATTTACTGCTCCTGCTGTAAACTGCCCATGCATTTCAAAAGAATTTGAAAACCCTGCAGGTGTTCCTGTTAGTGCTATCGTATTCGGCGGAAGAAGAGCAAAGACAGCTCCGCTTGTTTATCAGGCAAGAGATTGGCAGCACGGTGTATTCATCGGTGCTACAATGGCGTCTGAAACAACTGCTGCTGCAACAGGTGCGGTTGGTGTTGTAAGAAGAGACCCAATGGCTATGAAACCATTTGTTGGATATAATATGGCTGACTATTTTGGTCACTGGTTGGAAATGGGCAAGAAGATGGATGCTAGTAAAGCTCCAAAGATTTTCCATGTTAACTGGTTCAGACAGGACGATGAGGGTAACTTTATGTGGCCTGGATTTGGTGACAATATGAGAGTATTGTTGTGGATTCTTGACAGATGTGATGGTAAAGTAGATGCTGTTGAAAGCGAAATTGGATACTTGCCAAAATCAATCGACACAACAGACTTGGATATCAGCGATGAAACAATGAAAGAATTGTTGAGTGTTGATAAGGAAGTATGGCTTGAAGATGTTGAAAATCAGAAAGAATACTTTGCTCAATTCGGCGACAGACTTCCAAAGGAAATCACTGAAGAGCTTAACAAGCTTGAAGCAAATCTTAAGAAATAATAATTACAAAAAAACGGATGTGTAAATTTACACATCCGTTTTAATTATTTCACTTGGCACAGTATGACATTTGATAAAAAAATGTAATAGGTAATCCCAAATGCCACACTGTGCTATTTAAACTGCCCTACGCGGCAGATTTTCGCATTAAACTGATTCAATCAGTGCATAATTTCCGTCTTTTCTTTTATACACAACATTCATTTCTTCTGTGTCGTGGTTTTTAAATACGAAGAAGTCGTGTCCGAGCAAGTTCATCTGGAGGATTGCCTCCTCAACACTCATAGGCTTAACCTGAAATCTTTTTGTTTTAACAATCTTAAATTCAGAGCTATCTTCGCCCTCGATGTACTCATTTCCGCTTAACAATACCAAATCATCAACTGCTTCACGTTTGATTTTCTTTTCGAGTCTTGTTTTGTTTTTCCTGATTTGTCGCTCAATTACATCAACTATCTTGTCTGTTGCACAGAGTACATCAACATCAACTGCTTCTGCTCTATATATCATTCCTGCGGCATAAACAGATGCTTCAACATACTCATTATCCTTTACCGGTCCAATGACAACTCTTGCCTCTGCTTCATCCTTGAAAAACTTATCAAGTTTTGACAGGCGTTTTTGAATGTAATCACGATATTTATCGGTTACTTCAAGTTTTCTTCCAATAATATTAATCTTCATAACATCATCTCCCGTTGTCTATTTGAACAGTATATGTTCTTACTTATTATTTACCCAAATTTTAGAACTTTAAACAAAATATCAAAAATTATTTTTTGATATTTTATAAATTGCATCAATAAGTTTTTTTGCATCTTTTTTTGTGTTGAAATATCCGAAACTTGCCCTGACAGCTCCGCTTTTTTGAGTGCCCAATGCACAATGTGCAGGATATGCGCAATGCCAGCCGCCTCTTGTGCAGATTTGATAATCGGAATTGAGAATTTCCGACACCCGAACACTATCCATTTTTCCAATATTAAAAGCCACTGTTCCGTTTCGGTTGTCAAGCGGACTGTGAACCCTGATATTTTTTATGTTTTTTAACTCCCCAATTAAAAAATCGGCAAGATATTTCTCTTTTTTTAAAATCTCGCCTTTTCCCTGCCGCAATATATAATCAACTGATTTTTTTGCAGAAATTATTGCAGGTGCATTAAGTGTTCCGCTCTGGAGCATATCAGGCATAAAATCAGGTTGTTCAAGCCTTTCCGAAAAACTGCCTGTTCCACCTGTTATTATGGGGTTAATTTTCACATTGTCACCAACATATATTCCGCCCGTTCCCATAGGCATCATAAGTCCTTTGTGTCCTGAAAATGCTAATATATCAATATTTGTTTTATTAACATCTATCGGAACTGACCCTGCAGTCTGTGCGGCGTCAACCATAAAATAAATGCCATGTTTGTGTGCGATTTTTGAGATTTCATTAATTGGCATAATGCTGCCGCATACATTTGATGCATGAGTACAAACTATCATTTTTGTATCCTTGCAGATTGCGTTTTCTAAATCGGACAAGTTTATTCTTCCGAATTTATCTGCCTTTACTACTGTATATTTACAGGTTTTATGGATTGGACGCAAAACGCTGTTGTGCTCCATTTGTGTTATGACCGCGTGTGATTTTTCGTCAAGAACTCCCAATATACCCATATTTAAAGCCAAAGTAGCATTAGCAGTATATGCAATCTGTTCGGGGGTTTTTATGTTGAAAAGCTCGCATAAAGCCTCGGAGGTCTGGTAGATAAGCTCCGAGGCACGCAGGCTATAAAAATGACCGCTTCTGCCTGCATTTGCACTGTTTATTATGGTGTTTTTTAAAATTGCAGGATAGAGTGAAAATGGCTTTTTTAATGAGGTTGCCGCATTGTCAAGATATAGCATTATACACCAGCTCTCCATTTATATCTGTTTGTGTGTATAACTTTCGGTATTTTATTTTCTTTTGGTTTGCCAAATCTTTTACGAGATTAAGCCATTTATAATCAGTCCTGACAGAGTATGAGCATCCGCCGGAATTTATTGATGAGGGGGTACTTATTACGGTGGCATTTATATCACCTAATGAATTGAGTTTTTTCTTTATTCTCACTGCAGTTGTAATTGAACCTGCGGTTATAATTAATTTATGCATAAAATCACCTCTTCATAATATAGTTCGCCATATAATATATTATGAAGAAAGTGTAAATAGTGGAACATTATAAAAATTTGTGGCTGCATCTATTGACTTTGATAGGTGATTTGTTGTATAATGTAATATAATGGCTTGAGTTTTGGAACGAAAAAGCAAATCTTGATGAAGTACATAATTGAAAGGAAGAAAAAAATGAAAAAAGGACACAAAATTACATTTTTTATTGCAGTTATCTTGATTGCAATATTAGGCTATGTAACAGTAAAAGGAGTTCATTTCGGAAATGTAAACATTAAGGGTGCAAACGAAATGAGATACGGAATCGACATCAGAGGCGGTGTTGAAGCAAAATATTATCCAAAGGATTATGAGGGAGTTCCGTCATCTGAAGAACTTGATGTAGCAAGAGCAATTATGGAAACAAGGCTTGATGCTAAAAATATTACAGACAGAGAAGTAACCGTGAACAGACAAGATGGTTCAATTCTTGTAAGATTTCCTTGGAAATCAGACGAAACAGAATTCAATCCTCAAAAGGCTATCGCTGAACTTGGAGAAACTGCAAAACTTACCTTTAGAGATGCTGACGGAAATATCTTGCTTGAGGGTACAGATGTAAAAAATGCAGTTGAACAGTTCGACCAGTCAACAGGTGCATATGTTGTTTCATTGCAACTAAGCGATGAGGGTGCAGTTAAGTTTGAAAATGCAACAGGCTCACTTGTTGGAAAGAATATGCCTATATTTATGGATGAGAATATGATTTCAAATCCTGTTGTTAATGAAAAGATTTCAGGCGGACAAGCGATTATTACAGGTATGGAAAATGCTGAAGAAGCAAAAAATCTTGCTGATAAGATTAATTCAGGTGCATTGCCATTTTCATTAGAATCAAGAAACTACTCAACAATCAGCCCTATTATGGGTGCAGGAGCTCTTGATGTAATGGTACAGGCAGGAATTATTGCATTCATTCTTGTTTGCTTGTTTATGTTGTTATACTATAGACTTCCTGGTTTTGTTGCAATGTTTGCACTTACTCTTCAGGTAATCGGTATGCTTTTGGCATTGTCAATTCCACAGTTCACATTGACACTGCCTGGTATTGCAGCGGTAATACTTTCAATTGGTATGGGTGTGGATGCGAACATTATCACATCAGAAAGAATTAAGGAAGAAATTAATGACGGAAAATCTGTTAAAGCAGCTATTGACACAGGTTTCCATAAAGCATTTTCATCAGTATTTGATGGTAACATAACAGTTATGATTGTTGCTGTTGTTCTAATGATATTTGGTTCAGGTGAAATGCTTTCATTTGGATACTCATTGTTGACAGGTAGCATCTTCAATTTCATTTTCGGTATCACAGCATCAAGAATGATGATAAGATCATTGAGCCAGTTCGATTCATTGAGAAAGCCTTGGCTCTTCGGTGCAAGAAAGACAAAGAAAGAATTTAAGGTTATTCCGTTCTATAAGAACAGAGCAAAGTCATACATTGTTTCAGCTGTATTAGTTCTAATCGGTGTTGTTTGCATCTTCGTAAATGGTCTTAACCTTGACATCACATTCCAGGGTGGAGCAATTATTCAATACACATATACAGGAGAAGTTGACACAACAAAGGTTCAGGATGTTGTTGTTGACACATTGGGAAGAAACTGCGATGTTCAGTTGACAACAGAGCTTGCAACTCAAACAGAGAAATTTGTTTTGAACCTTGCAGGTAAAGAAGGTCTTTCATCACAGGATCAGGATAAGCTAAACACTGCATTGGTTGAAGCATTCCCTGATAATGAGTTGGCATTGTCAGATGCAGAAATTGTTGAACCATTTATCGGAAGAAAGTATGCCCAAGATAGCGTTAAGGCTATTATAATAGCAGCAATCCTTATCATTCTCTACATCTGGTATGCATTTAGAAAGGTATCAGGTTTGTCAGCAGGTGCTGCAGGATTGTTCGCATTGGTTCACGATGTTATCCTTGTATTCTTCACATTCATCGTGTTCAAGATGGCAGTTAATGATTCATTTATTGCAGCTGCATTGTCAATCCTTGGTTTCTCAATTAACGACACAATCGTTATCTTTGACAGAATAAGAGAAAACAAGAAATTCTATGGTGGCAAGATGACTACTGAAGAAATTGTTGATAAGAGTGTAACTCAATCACTTACCCGTTCAATCAACACAAGCTTATGCACATTGTTGAGTATGGTAGTTGTGTTCATATATGCACAGATTAAGGATGTTCAGGCAATCACAACATTTGCTCTTCCAATGATTATCGGTATCATCAGCGGATGCTATTCTTCAATTTGTCTTGCAGGTCCATTGTGGGTTTCATGGCAGAAGCACAAAGAGAAGAAGATTAAAAAATAAAAACAATCAATAATTAAATCAGCGGACATTACAAGGTCCGCTGATTTTTTAATTTATCAAAAAAAGACTTGAAATTTGTGGAATATATGTTATAATATATAATAGTTTGGAGTATGTAATATGTAATAGAAAAACAATATTGATGAAAGGGAGAATAAAAATGAGTGCGGAATTAGTTGTAATGGCTGCGGGTATGGGAAGCAGATTTGGAGGACTTAAGCAGGCTGCGCCTATCGGCCCTAATGGTGAAATGATTATTGACTTGTCTGTTAACGATGCAAAAAAGGCAGGTTTTGATAAAGCAATTTTTATTATAAGAAAAGAGATAGAAGAAGATTTCAGAGCTGCTTGCGGAAAAAGAATCGAAAAAATGATTGATGTGGAATATGCATTCCAGGAAAAAGACGCATTGCCGGAAGGGTATTCTCTCCCAGAAGGAAGATTAAAGCCTTGGGGAACAGGTCATGCAATTTTGTGTGCGAAAGATGTTATCAAAAAGCCATTTTTGATTATCAATGCTGATGACTACTATGGCCAGAGTGTTTATAAAACTATGTATGACCATCTTACAACAAGCGATGAAATGTGTATGGCAGGGTATCACCTTGGGAACACATTGTCAGAAAACGGAACAGTTTCAAGAGGTATTTGCAGACACGAAAACGGTTACCTTATTGATACAACAGAAACTCATGAGATTGGTATAGACACAGATATTCCTTTAGATACAATTGTATCAATGAATATGTGGGGACTTGATGTTGGCATTTTTGATTGCCTTCAAAAAGAATTCAAAAAATTCCTTGATGCAAACATTAATGATCCTAAAAAGGAATTTTATATTGCAGAAGCAATTAATGCAAGAATGAAGAATGAAGGTAAAAAATTAAAGATTTTGGAAACAACAGAACAGTGGTACGGTGTCACATATTCAGCCGACACAGACGGAGTGAAAAAAGCTATCAAAGAACTTTTTGATAAGGGGTTATATAACTGATAGAAAGGTATGGTATAATGGATAGTAAAGCTATTGCTATAAAAGCACTTAATGAATATGGCATTAACGAAGATATTAAACCATACGGAAATGGTCATATTAATGACACCTTTGTTACATACTCACACAATTATCTTATTCAAAGGATTAACACAAATGTTTTTAAAAAGCCTGAAGAGCTTATGGAAAATATTGACAATGTTACTCAATTTTTAAAGAATAAAGTTTTAAGAGAGGGCGGAGACCCTGAAAGAGCGGCTCTAACTGTTATCAAAACTAAATACGGAAAAAATTATTGCGTTGTTGATGGCAATGCATACAGAGTGTATAAGTTTTTGAAAAATACAAAGAGCATTGAGTTCAGCAAATCTTTGGAGGATTTGTATTGTGCGGGAGAGAGTTTTGGACATTTCCAGATGCTTTTGGATGATTATCCTGCCGACACTCTTTTTGAAACAATTGCAGATTTTCACAATACACCAAAGCGTGTTGAACAGTTGAAAGAAGCAATTAAAAACGATATTGCAGGAAGAAAAGCGTCCGTTCAAAAAGAAATTGATTTTGCGTTGGAGTGTGCAGAATTTGCATCTGTTGTTGTTGATGAACTTAAAAAGGGAACAGTACCACTGCGAGTTACTCATAACGATACTAAAATCAATAACATATTGTTTGATGAGGCTACAGGTAAGGCAATTTGCGTAATTGACCTTGATACAGTTATGCCCGGAAGCTCATTATACGATTTTGGTGATGCTTTGAGAATGGGTGCATCAACAGGTGCAGAGGACGAAACAAACCTTGACCTTGTTAATTTTGATGTTAAAGCGTTTGAAAGTTTTGCAAAGGGTTACCTTTCAAAAATGAAAGATAAGCTTACACAAAAAGAAATTGAACTTTTGCCATTTTCAGCAAAATTGCTGACATATGAGTGTGGAATAAGATTTTTGGCCGACTATCTAAATGGTGATACTTATTTCAAAATACACAGAGAACATCACAATCTTGACAGAGCAAGAAATCAATTTAAACTTGTTCGTGATATTGCAACCAAGGAAGAAGAATTAAAACAGGTTGTAAGAGATTTATTGAAATAGAAGGGGAGTCTAATACTATGAGAGTCATTGTATGCGAAAACTATGAAGAATTATCAAATCAGGCGGCAAAAATAGTTTCAAGCCAGCTTATTGTAAAGCCAAACAGTGTGCTTGGTCTTGCAACAGGTTCAACACCAATTGGTTTATATCAAAATTTGATTGATATGAACAAGAAGGGTGATATTGATTTTTCTAAAGTAAAGACATTTAATCTTGATGAATACTATCCAATCAAGAAATCAAACGACCAGAGCTATGACTACTTTATGAAT
>JAZNGS010000127.1:0-17572 GCA_045576555.1 Clostridia bacterium
ATTATCTATAATAACAAGACATCAAAAGTATTGACACAGAGTATGTTCGATTACGACTATGGTACAGTGACTTATGTCCCTGCTACAAAGAAAAACAGTGACACAATCATTATTGAGGGATATGTTTCATGGCATATCGTAAATGCGGACAAAGAATATGAAACTATTACAAGTTCTTCTAATAATAAACCTATTAATAATAGCAATCGCTTGGAAATTCCTACCGAAGAAGTGGGAAAAAGCATATTTATTGAAGATGAGTATGGGCTAGAAGGTACATTTGAAGATATATCAACAAATTCTGTTGTTGATATTTGTAAATCCGATAAATTTACTCTTATCAAAGTCGCAGATTCTAATATTCAAAATCTCATTGTTAAAGGTAAAACAAAAGTAGGAAATAGAGTTGCTGTTAAATTTGATAATGGCGAAACCCTTTTGGTTGAGCCTTATTACAGCACCAGCACAGAGTATAAGGATGTTGCCATTGGTACAGCTTATTATGTTTACAAAAACCGTGTGGGTGATGTAGTCAGACTTACAACTATCTCTAATCCCGATTTGAAAGAGGGTTTCTTTGTTAAGTCATATTATGATGAAGTCGATGAGGTTGGATTTATCAAGCTCCTTACTGCAAGTGGCAATTTTGAAAAGTATCAGGTTGATAAAAAGGTTATGTTCTCCAATGAGAAGAATGTGACTAATCAAATCAGCTTCAGGACATTACATTATACTGAATTAGATTCATATACCGGCCTTATAAACTTCTCTGTTAACAAAAAAGGTCTTGTTAAAAACATATATTTCCCTGTTGAGCTTGGTGGCGAAAGAGAAATGGGAAGACTAGGAGTCATCTATCAAGGTGACCGTGCAGGATATTGGGAACCAGGCAGAACAAGCTTTGGCGCGAACTTTGTTATGGCTTCAAACACAGGTGTATACAGAATATATTCAAGTGAATCTGAACTTGAAAATAGATATAAGTATGGGCAACTTGGAACATTTACGAGTTCCTATCAAGTTCCTATAAAGGCATATAACTATGAGCCTAATTCTTTTTATGCAACTGTGTTGGAACAAACATTTGCAACAGCAGATTCTCCGAATGTAACTGGTGATTTGATTATAGCAATTAAGGATATGAGCGAAGAGGTTATATATAACGATGAAGCTTATATTAAAGTTGAAGCATTTACAGTCCCTGCTGGTAAAGAAGTCGTTTATTATGCAAAGCCTGAAGAATTGAAACAGGTTATAGATACAGCAGTAACTTCTCCTGAAGTATATTGGGATGTTGAAAAAGGCGATATAGTTATTGTCAGAGCAAATGCATCTGACAGCAGTATCATTGAAAAAGTTGCATTGTTGTGGGACGCAAATGCAGATAATCCAATTGAACCTGAAAAAGGCAGACGCGGTTCAATACCAGGAAACTTTGGCCGTACGGTAAGTGGAAAAGGTTCACTTTCAAACCCTTATGTCTGGTACAGCACAACTACCATACTTCCAACAGAAGATGGTACAGCTCAAAACAGAATGTTGTTCGGTTATGCCTATAATGTCGGTTCCAAGGGTGATTTGAGCATAACAACTCAGGAATTGAGCTCAAGACCATATGATCCGAATTATGACCAAAATACATATAGAAATATGGTATATTTGCCATCTTCAGGAACTATGGTTATGATAAATTATAAGAACAATGAAGTTACTGCCAGGGCAGCAACAATTACTGATGTGAAGACATATTTGATTGAAGGAAGCAATGCATCAAGAATTTTGATGAAAACCAATTATGGTGCTCCGAAGTGGGCTGTTATTATTAATGGAGAGATGAATTAAAATGAGAAAATTAAACGAAAAACAATTTGATGAAACAAAAATCAAAAAAATTAAACATCCAATGAATGCAGATTCATGGCAATTATATGTTCTATGTATTTTGCCTATGTTATCAACATTTATATTTAGTTATTTGCCTTTGTACGGAATTATTATTGCATTTAAAAAATATAACTATGCTGATGGTATTTGGGGAAGTCCTTGGGTGGGATTCAAGAACTTTGAGTTTTTCTTAAAATCAAATGACTTTACCAGAACAACCTGGAACACTATATATATGAACTTTATTTTCATAATAATAGGTATGTTGGCTGCCCTATCTCTTGGTATTCTGCTATATATGCTTTTGAGCAGAAATGCAACTAAGGTATATCAGACAATATTGATTACCCCTCACTTCTTGTCATGGGTTATGGTTGCATACATGCTTTATGCACTCATTAACTCTGAAATGGGTATGTTAACAGTCATGAGAGAAAAAATGGGCTTAGAATTTGTGGATTATTATTCCACACCTGGTGTTTGGCCATTTATTCTTACTGTTGCAAATGTATGGAAGCACGTTGGTATGGACTCAGTAATTTACTACGCAGCTCTTATGGGAATTTCTCAAGATTTGTTTGAGGCTGCTGATATTGATGGTGCAAATGCTTGGGCGAAGATAAGATATATTATCCTTCCTGAATTAAAGACGCTTATTATAATGCTGGCTCTTATGAAAGTCGGAGGCATTATCAGAGCAGACTTCGGATTGTTCTATCAGCTTCCATTGGATATAGGTGCTCTTTACTCTACAACTGACGTTTTGGATACTTACATATTCAGAACTATGCGTATCATAGGTGATATGGGAACATCAAGTGCAGTAGGTTTGATGCAATCGGCTGTCGGTTTCCTTATGGTTGTTACAGTAAATGCAATTGTTAAGAAGGTCGAGCCAGACAGTGCGTTATTTTAAGAAAGGGGTGTGGATTGATTATGACAAATAAAAATAAATATTTTCAACTTGGATTAAACTTATTCTTTGTTGTGCTTTGCGCGTTAGTAGTATTCCCATTCCTTTTGCTTGTAGCAATTTCGCTTTCAAATGAAAAAGATGTTTTGGAATATGGATATTCGCTAATTCCAAAGAGAATTGATTTATCAGCTTACAAATATGTGTTTGAAAATCCTTTAACAGTTCTTAATGCATATAAGGTTACAGGAATTTTCTCAATAAGCAAAATGGTATTATCTATATTGTTGATGTCAATGGTTGCGTATCCGTTGTCAGTTAAGTCGATGAAGGGAAGAATGTTCATCACATTCTATTTCTATTTCACAACACTTGTTTCAGGAGGCTTGGTTGCAAGCTATATCCTACAGACTCAATATCTTCACCTTGCTGACACTATCTGGGTATACATTATCCCAGGACTTGTGAGCCCATGGAATGTGTTTATGATTAGAACATTTATGCAGAAATTGCCAGGTGAGCTTCGTGAATCAGTGAAGATAGATGGCGGAAGCGAATTCTTGTACTTTTTCAAATTTGCCATTCCATTGAGTAAGCCGATTCTGGCGACTTATGCATTGTTTACATTCCTTGGTTCATGGAATGACTGGAATACATCAATGCTATATATCAATAAGAGAGATGACTTGATCAGTTTGCAATATCTATTGCAGAGAGTTTTGAGGAATTTACAGTTGGTTCGTAATTTGGCCAAAGAGGGAATTGTCATTGATGAGGTTACGAAGGAGATTCCGACGGAAACTGTTCGTATGGCGATGTCAGTCGTTGTTGCAGGACCTGCATTGGTTGTTTTCCCATTCTTCCAGAAGTACTTTGTAAAAGGTATTACTGTAGGTAGTGTAAAAGGTTAATACATATAAAAATGTCCTATTTAAAATAGGACATTTTTTGTTATCATGATATGGATAATTTCCATGGGAAATATCAGCTGTTATAATGCTAAAAACTATTGACAAAATTGGAGCTGTGGAGTATAATCAATTAAGAAAAACATTTTACAACAAATGGAGGTTTTTTAATGAATAATGAAAAAATTTGGGGAGTATTAATGCACCTTAGTTACAATGAATGGGCACCATTAGATGAACATAACATTCATGATGAAGCTTATTGGGACGAGTTTTTACAAAAGTGCCATGAAACAGGCATAAATATGATTCTATTGGATGTTGGAGATGGCGTTCAGTATAAGAGTCATCCTGAAATCTGTGTTAGCGATGCATGGAGCAAGGAAAGAGTACATACTGAAATTGAAAAATGCAAAAAGCTTGGCATTGAGCTTTTGCCTAAGCTTAATTTTTCAACAGGCCATTCCTATTGGATGAAAGAATACAGAAAGATGACATCATCAAAAATTTATTATGATTTCTGCAGTGATATCATTAAGGAAATTTATGAGATATTTGAAGGTCCAAGATTTATACATCTTGGTATGGACGAGGAAGAAATCATTAACACAAAGGGCACAGACTATGTTGTATTCAGACAGGGAGACCTTCTTATTCACGACATTAAATTTCTTGTTGACGAGGTTAACAAAACAGGGGCTAAACCTTGTATTTGGCACGACCCTGCGACTGAACATATGGATAAATTTACAGAAGCAATCGGTCCTGACGAAGTTATTATAACACCATGGTGGTATTGGGGATATACTGAAGATGATACATTCCCAATCATAACAGATTACAAAGGTCTATATGCAGGCCGTGGAATTAAGTATGAGCGCGAAGTTCCATGCAGAGTTAACTTTATGAAAAACATTTTACCTCTTATGGAAAAAGGATATAAATACATTCCAACTCCTTCAATTTTCTATAAGGATGAAGCAAATGTTGAAGAAACAGTAAGATATTTTAAGGAAGGTTCACCATCTGATGAACAGATTCTTGGATTTATGATAGCTCCTTGGATGAAGACTCTTCCTAAAAACAGAGATGAGATTAATAAGTCACTTGATTTATTAAAAGCAGCAAGAGAAAAGTATTACGGAAAGTAAAATGAAGTATGATAAGCATTCCTCATAATTTGAGGAGTGCTTATTTTTTTGTTTATAATTTCCTATTTACATTAAATTTGATTTGATGTATAATAATTATAGTTAAAATGGGAGATTGTTTGGGAAAATTTAAGTTAATAAACAAGGAGATAGTTATATGAAAAAGAAAATTGCAGCATTGATAATATTATCAACTTTTTTATTCACATCAGCAAATGCCTCGATTTTGGGGAGTAATTTAATAAATTCAAATAATATCACAATCGGAAATGGGTTAGAGTTATATTCAAACACCTTTATATCAGACCAAAAGGGAGTTGGAAATCAGACGGAGTATTACGCGGAATATACTCCTAATGATAGTGTTGTTCCGACAGTTGTGACAGGTGATGCGATTTATGGAAAAAGGACAGCAAAGGAAATAATGACTTATATGCAAAATAATAATCTTGTTCCTATGCTTGGAATAAACGCCTCATTCTTTTCTCTTTCATCAGGAATACCTATGGGACATGTTATAACAGACGGTGTTGTTACATCAATGGATAACAGAACACTTCCAGGGGTAGGATTTAATAATGATGGAACAGCTTTTATTGACGATTTGGCAATTCAGACAATGATTTCTTTTGGGGAGGATTATAAGCTCCAAATTCCTCACCTGAATAAGCTCATTGAAAAGGACACTCAAATGGTAACGCTATATACCTCCGATTTTGGTAAAAAAACAGGAGTGGGTACCAAGGCGTTGAATATTGTTTTGGAAACAGGTGATAATGATATAAAAATCGGAGAGAAGTTCAGTGCTGTGATATCAGAAGTGATTACAACTGATGAACAGCTAGAGCTATCCGAGGGGAAAATGATTATATCTGTAAACCTTGAGGGCAACAAGTGGGCAATCTTATTGTTAAACAGCTTAAAAGCAGGTGACGAAATAACTTTTGAAACAATTGCCAATAAAGAAATTTGGAATGAGGCTTCTGCAGGTCTTGCAAGTGAAGGTTCAAGATTGTTAACAGACGGAATCGTTAATGAAAACCTGCCAAGTGGTGCAGCACCTAGAACTGCAATCGGAGTGAAAGAAGATAAGACTGTTGTTTTATATGTTTTAGACGGTCGACAGACAGGATACAGCTATGGAGCAAAGGAGCAATCTATCGCTGAAAGATTAAAAGAGCTTGGTTGTGTTGATGCAATAAATCTTGACGGAGGCGGCTCAACTACATTAGCAGGTGTGTATCCCGGAATTGATGAAAATGCAATAATAAATTCACCATCGGATAATGCTTTGAGAAAGGTGACTAATTTTATTTTCTTGAAGAATATGACAAAACCGACAGGAAAAGCCAGATATGCATATATTTATCCATATTCAGGGAAAATTTTATCAGGAAGCACAATATCCCTTGATGCAAAAGCAGTTGATGAGAACTATTACGGTGTAAATTCATCGTCAGTTGAGTATTCTGCTAACGAATATGGTTCTGTGACACAAGACGGAAAGCTTACAGCCTTGGGTGAGGGAGAAATTATTGTTAATGCTAACATTGACGGAGCATGTGGAAGTGCAAAATTTGACACAATTTTAAGTCCAACCGAAATAAAAATTTATAATGCTGACACATCAAAGGAAATTAAAAATATAGATGCAAAGCCTGAAGACAGTTTCAGACTATATGCAAAAGCATTTTATAACGGAATCGAAATGATGTCTTCAAAAGATGCATTTCGTTGGAGTGTGTCAGACGAAATGGCATCAATTTCCGATGATGGAATTTTGACTATTTCGCCAATGGCTCAAAAAGATATAACTTTGACAGTTTCTGCAGGCTCATATAAAAGAGATTATAAAATTGATTTGCCTGATATTGTGGATACTCAAAAATTCTATCCTACAACAACTGTAGATGTTTTGGATGATGTATTAAATATCATTATGGCAGCAGAATACGAGGGAATTGATAAAGATAAATCATATTTCAAAATTGACGGAGAAAAAGTTAATTTGTCCGATTGCGAAATAGTTGAAACAGATGAAAAAAATATAACCATATCTTATCCTGTTACAAAGGATTTTCATAAGGTGTATGTACAAACTGTGACAACAGGGGGATATACTGATATAGAAACATATAAATCAGGAGAAATTACAGAAGAAAATATTTTTGATGATACTGCTTCTCATTGGGCAAAAGATGTGATTGCCTATATGAACTCCAGGGGAGTTGTTAGTGGCTCTTTGGAAAATGGAAAAAGACTTTATCGACCGAACAATAATGTAACTCGTGCAGAGTTTGCAATTATGGTTTCAAATTTGATGGGATATGTACCGCAACATTATATGAGCACCTCTCTTGATGCGTTCGAAGATGCCGACACAATTCCTGATTGGGCATTGGGACAGGTTAAGGCGGTTTATAAAAATGGAATTATAAATGGCAAGGATAATAATGGGAAATTATATTTTGAGCCTAATGCATATATAACAAGGGCAGAGGCAGCTACAATAATTTCAAGAATTTTGCCAAAAGAACTGATAAAAAATGAATTGCAATATAAAGATGTCAGTGATATTCCGAATTGGTCGCTTGATGCGTTCAAAGTTCTTAATGCATCGGGATTAATAAGCGGATATGATGACAATACTCTAAAACCTAAAAATAATGTGACAAGAGCAGAGGCAGTTATGATGTTTTATAATATTTACTGATAATTCGGAGGAAATAACGATTGGATTTCAAATTGGTATCTGACTACAAGCCGCAGGGAGACCAGCCTCAAGCAATAGACAAACTTGTAGACGGAATAGAAAAGGGAATGAAGGCACAAACACTTTTAGGTGTAACAGGTTCGGGAAAAACCTTCACGATGGCAAATGTCATCCAGAGGGTTAATAAGCCTACCATTGTGCTTGCACACAACAAAACATTGGCGGCACAGCTTTTTTCGGAATTTAAGGAGTTTTTTCCTGAAAATGCTGTTGAATTTTTTGTGTCCTATTATGACTATTATCAGCCTGAAGCATATATAGTTCAAACAGATACCTATATTGAAAAAGATTCATCGGTGAATGAGGAAATTGATAAATTAAGACATTCAGCCACATTTGCACTATTTGAAAGAAAAGATGTTTTGATAGTTTCGAGTGTTTCGTGTATCTATGGCTTGGGAGACCCTGAAGATTATCAGGAATTGATGATTTCATTGAGAGTTGGAATGGAAAAACCGCGTGATGAGCTTTTGAGAAGATTGGTTGACATTCAATATGAGAGAAATGATGTTAATTTTATCAGAAACAAATTCAGAGTGCGTGGTGATGTTGTTGAGATTTTTCCTGCAAATAACGGAGAGAATGCAATAAGAATTGAATTCTTTGGCGATGAGATAGAAAAAATTTCGGAAGTAAATGTTGTTACAGGAAAGGTTATCGGATACAGAAACCATACTGTCATAACCCCTGCAAGCCACTATGTCACAACAGGTGTCAAGATGCAAATGGCTATTTTGCAGATTGAAAAAGAGCTTGAAGAAAGAATTAAATTCTTCAAAGACAACGATATGCTCATTGAAGCTCAAAGGATTGAGCAAAGAACAAGATATGATATAGAAATGCTCCGTGAAATTGGTTTTTGTCAGGGCATTGAGAATTATTCGAGAATTATAAGCGGAAGAAAACCAGGATCTGCTCCATACACACTTTTGGATTATTTCCCTGAAGACTATTTGATGATAATTGACGAGTCCCATGTGACTGTTTCACAGGTGAGGGGAATGTATAATGGTGACAGAGCGAGAAAAGACGCACTTGTCGGATATGGCTTCAGGTTGCCTTGTGCATATGACAACAGACCTTTGCAATTTGATGAATTTGAGAAAAAACTTAATCAAGTAATTTTCACAAGTGCCACGCCTGCGGCATATGAAAAGGAACATTCCGAACAAGTTGCAGAGCAGGTAATAAGACCGACAGGATTATTAGACCCTGAAATCGAGGTAAGAGTGATTGAAAATCAAATTGATGATTTGATAAGTGAAATAAATAAGAGAGTCCAAAATAAAACAAGAGTTTTGGTGACAACACTCACAAAGAAAATGGCAGAGGATTTGTGCGATTACCTTGTTAATGTGGGAATAAGAGTGAGATATATGCACTCTGAAATAAAGACTATTGAGAGAACTGAAATAATAAGAGATTTGCGTTTGGGTGAATTTGATGTTTTAGTAGGAATTAATCTGTTAAGAGAGGGCTTGGATTTACCTGAAGTGTCGCTTGTTGCAATTTTAGATGCGGATAAGGAAGGTTTCCTTCGAAGTGAAGCATCCCTTATCCAGACGATAGGCAGAGCGGCAAGAAATTCAGAAGGAAAAGTCATAATGTACGCTAACACAATAACATCTTCAATGCAAAGAGCAATTGATGAAACCGGGAGAAGAAGAAAAATTCAGGAAAAGTTTAATGAGGAAAATGGAATAGTTCCAAAAACGATAATTAAAGATATCAGAAAAGCAATCGAAACGATTGAATATGTTGAGTCCGACATAGATGAATTTGATGATGAAGATATTGAAGCAATGATTGAAAATCTCACTGATGAAATGATTAGTGCTGCCTCGGAATTGGAATTTGAAAAAGCAGCTGAATTAAGAGATAGAATTGCGAAGTTAAAGGAAAGAATGGGATAGGTAAAATGAACAAAAAGATTAAAATCAGGGGAGCAAGAGTTAATAATCTTAAAAATATCTCTTTGGATATTCCAAGAGATAAGCTTGTTGTGTTGACAGGTTTATCAGGCTCAGGAAAATCTTCGCTTGCCTTTGATACTATCTATGCAGAGGGACAAAGGCGTTATGTTGAGTCACTTTCGTCTTATGCAAGACAGTTTTTGGGACAGATGGAAAAGCCTGATGTTGACTTGATTGAGGGACTTTCTCCTGCAATCAGCATTGACCAGAAAACTACCTCAAAAAATCCTCGTTCAACCGTTGGAACTGTAACGGAAATTTATGATTATATGCGTTTGTTGTATGCAAGAATTGGCGTTGCACACTGTCCGAAATGCGGCAAGGAAATATCCCGTCAGACAGTTGACCAAATTGCAGACGCAGTATTAAAATTTGATGAGGGCTCAAGAATTCAAGTTTTGTCACCTGTTATCAAAGGAAAAAAAGGTGAACACAAAAAGGTGTTTGAAAAAGCTAAAAAAAGCGGATTTGTAAGGGTTAAGGCAGATGGTATTTTATATGATTTGTCAGAGGATATTGAACTTGAAAAAACAAAAAAGCATAATATTGAAATAGTTATTGACCGTCTAATCATAAAAGAGGGTTTGTCAAGACACAGACTTGTTGACTCTATAGAAACTGCACTTGAACTATCAGGCGATATTGTTATGGTTGAAATCATAGGCGGTGAAATCAAAACATTCAGCCAGAATTATGCTTGTCATGATTGCGAAATCAGCTTGCAGGAACTATCTCCAAGATTGTTTTCGTTTAACAATCCCTATGGTGCGTGTCCTGAATGTGACGGACTCGGTGAGCTTTCAAAGGTTGACCCTAAATTGATTATTTATGATGAAAATTTAAGTCTTTTGAATGGAGCAATTTATTGCACAGGCTGGGCTGCTCCTGAAATTGAAGACAGTATGGCTCATATGTATTATGTGGGGTTATCAAAGCATTATGGATTTGATATAAACCTGCCTTTTAAGGATATTCCAAAGGAAGCACAGCACGCAATTTTGTTCGGTTCAAATGGTGAGAAGATAAAGTTTGACTACACAAGAAACTATGGAAAAGGCAGTTATTATTCTGAATTTGAGGGTGTTGTCACAAATCTTGAAAGAAGATATCATCAGACAGGCTCGGATTATGCGAAATTTGATATTGAAAAATATATTAATGTTATAAAGTGTGACAGATGTAAGGGCGCAAGGTTAAATGATGAGGTGCTGGCTGTCACTGTAAATGGTGTAAATATCTATGAGCTTACCTGTATGTCAATCAGGGAAGAAATGGAATTTATTGATAATCTACAACTTTCTGAAAGAGAAATGATTATTGCGGCTCAGGTATTAAAAGAGATAAAGGCAAGGCTTAAATTCTTGTTAGATGTCGGCCTTGATTATCTTAATTTGTCGCGCTCGGCAGGCACATTATCAGGCGGAGAGGCACAAAGAATAAGGCTTGCAACTCAAATCGGTTCAGGATTGACAGGAGTGTTGTATATTTTAGACGAGCCGAGCATAGGATTACATCAGCGTGATAATGATAAATTGATAGGAACACTCAAAAATTTGAGAGATTTGGGGAATACGGTCATTGTAGTTGAGCATGATGAAGACACAATGCTTGCCGCTGATTACATTGTCGATATTGGTCCAAAAGCAGGAATACATGGCGGAGAGGTTGTTGGAGCAGGTACTGCAGACGAATTAATGAAATGTAAAAAGAGTATTACGGGTCAGTATTTAAGCAGACAAAAATATATCAAGGTCCCCCAAAAAAGAAGAGAGCCTAATGGTGAAATTGAGATTTTGGGTGCAGCTGAAAATAATCTCAAAAAAATAGATGTAAAAATTCCTTTGGGTGTTTTAACTTGTGTGACAGGTGTTTCAGGCTCGGGAAAATCGTCTCTTATAAATGAAATTTTATATAAAAGATTGGCAAGAGATTTAAACAGAGCAAAAACTCATCCCGGAGAGCATAAGAATATCACAGGAATTGAACAGCTTGACAAAATAATAGATATAAACCAATCTCCGATTGGAAGAACTCCGCGTTCTAACCCTGCGACCTATACAAATGTTTTTAATGATATAAGAGAAATTTTTGCGTCTACAAATGAGGCTAAAATTCGCGGATATAAGCCTGGAAGATTTAGCTTTAATGTGAGTGGAGGAAGATGCGAAGCTTGTTCTGGTGACGGAATTGTAAAAATTGAAATGCATTTTCTTGCAGATGTTTATGTTCCTTGCGAGGTCTGCAAAGGAAAAAGATACAACAGAGAAACTTTAGAGGTAAAATATAAAGGGAAAAATATCTATGAAGTCCTTGATATGACCGTTGATGAGGGTGTGGAATTTTTTGAAAATCTGCCAAGGATAAGACGAAAACTTGAAACTCTAAAAGAGGTTGGTTTGGGTTATATCAAGCTTGGGCAAAGCTCCACTACATTATCAGGCGGTGAGGCACAAAGAGTCAAGCTTGCAACAGAGCTTTCAAAGAGAAGCACAGGAAAAACTATCTATGTGCTTGATGAGCCTACAACAGGTCTGCACACAGACGATGTTCATAAACTTATAAAGGTTTTGGATAAGCTTGTTGAGGGAGGAAATTCCGTTGTTGTTATAGAGCATAATCTTGATGTTATTAAGACAGCGGATTATATAATCGACTTGGGACCTGAAGGCGGTGCAGGCGGAGGAACTGTCGTTGCCAAGGGAACACCTGAAGAAGTTTCAAAAAACAAAAAATCTTACACAGGAAAATATTTAAAGAAGATGCTGGAGGAAGGAAAGAATGTATGATTTAATTCTGTTCGATTTAGATGGAACTTTGGTTAATTCGGAAGAGGGTGTCACAAAATCAGTTCAGTATGCGTTAGATAAATGCGGTATAGTTGAAAATAATCAGGAAAATTTGAGAAGATTTATAGGCCCTCCTTTGGTTGATGCGTTTATGGCTTACTATAATATGTCGGAAGAAGATGCTCTTGGTGCAGTTTCTTCTTATAGAGAAAGATATTCAAAAATCGGTGTTTATGAGAATGAGATTTTTCCCGGAATAGAGAATTTGTTGAAAAAACTCAAAGAGAGCGAAAAAAGACTTGCTCTTGCAACCTCAAAACCCCATGTGTTCGCAAGGGAAGTTTTGAAAAGTTTTGAATTGACAGATTACTTTGAAATTCTTGTTGGTGCTGAATTTGACGGAACAAGAAATGATAAAGCAGATGTTATAAAGGAAGTATTAAATCAGGCTGGGGAATATGAAAATCCTGTTATGGTCGGAGACAGAAAGCATGATGTTATCGGTGCAAAAAAGAACAATATCCCGTGTATAGGTGTGAGTTTTGGTTTTGCAACTGATGGTGAGCTTGAAGAACATGGTGCGATAGCAATTGCAGAAGATATGAATAATCTTTTAGAAATTTTATTGACATAAATAACCATTTATTTTATAATTTAATAGAGCATTTAATTAGGAGGATACAGATATGTATATAGGAATTGATTTGGGTGGAACTAATATTGCGGTCGGAATAGTTGATGATAACGGAAAAATAATTGCAAAAGAGTCAACTCCAACTATGGCAAAAAGAGGATATAAAGAAATTGTAAAGGATATGGCGACACTTTCAAAGAAAATTCTTGCAGATAACAATATATCTGAAAGTGATATAGAGGGTGTTGGAATAGGTTGTCCAGGAACTGTTGATTCTAAAGAGGGTGTTGTTATATTCAGCAATAATATCAGGATGGAGAATGTTCCGCTGGTTGAGGAATTCAAACAATATTTTGATACCAAGGTCACAATTATGAACGATGCAGATGCGGCAGCGTTCGGAGAGTATATGATTAATGGAAATGGAGCAGATTCATTTATTTTCATAACTCTTGGAACAGGAGTTGGTGGCGGAATTGTAATTAATGGAAAAGTATATAATGGTTTTAATTGTGCAGGCGGTGAACTTGGACATATAACACTTGTGCATGACGGAATCCCTTGTAATTGCGGGAATATTGGTTGTTGGGAAACTTATGCATCAGTTACAGCTCTAATAAAGCAAACAGAGGAGGCTATGGAAAGAAATCCTCAAAGTCTTATGCATAAGATTGCCGCAGAAGAAGGGAAAATCAGCGGAAAAACAGCCTTTGTTGCAGCAAAATCAGGAGATAGAGTCGGCGCAAAGGTTGTTGAGAAATATTGTGAGTATGTTGCGTCAGGGTTAGTAAGCATAGTTAATATATTCCAACCCGAAAAGTTGGTTATAGGCGGAGGAATAAGCAAAGAGGGGGATTATCTTCTTGACCCTATTAAAGAATACTGCTATAGCCACGAATATAATAAAAATCGTACAAAGACTGATATAAGCATCGCAACATTATTTAACGATGCCGGAATAATTGGTGCAGCGCTTGCTTCAAAAGCTTGATAATGTAATAAAAAATATCACTTGCGAATAGAAATAAACAGATAGTTTTATTTTGATTTGCAGGTGATTTTTTTGTTTATAATAAAAAGTAAGAAAGAAATTTTGTGGTCTTCATTATTTATCGCAACAGGGCTTTTGGTGGGTGTTGCATTGAGTATAAACCCTATTTTAAAAACCTTTGAAGAAAACAAAAAAGACCTTTGTGTTGTTATAGATGCCGGTCACGGACTTCCTGATGGAGGGGCTGTGGGAGTTGGCGGAACTATTGAACAAAAAATTAATTTATCTGTTGCAAAAAAGGTGGAGGAGGTTTTGAGTGTCAGGGGAATAAGAGTGATAATGACAAGGAACGATGAGAATTGTCTTTCGGAAGAAGCAGATGGAAAAAGTCTGCGAGAGATGAAAAAAGAAGATATGAATGAAAGACTGAAAATTATAAAAAAAAGTGATGCAGACCTTTTTGTGTCCATACATATGAATCATTTTGAACAGGAAAAGGTTAATGGATTAAGATTATTTTATGATAAAAAACATCCCGAAACAGAGGAACTTGCCAAATCAATGCAGCAGAAAATGTCCGAAATTACAGGCGCAAAAACATATGCAGTAAAGACGGTTGACCAATCTCTGTTTTTAATGAAAAATTCTCCCGTTCCTGTAATTTTAGCAGAATGTGGATTTATGTCAAATCCTGAAGAAGAGAGAAAATTAAATGATGAGGACTATCAATCAAGACTCGCATGGGCAATTGCACAGTCTGTTGAAGAGTATTTAAAAAATAGTTAGAGATTTAACAATAATTTCTTGACTTATTTAAAAATGTGGTATATAATTATAAGGTATTAAAATTGACATAATTAAAAACTGGAGGGTTTTAAATGAGCAGAGTATATAATTTTTCTGCGGGTCCATCAATGCTTCCTGAAGAAGTATTGAAAAAGGCACAGGATGAAATGGTTGAATATGGAAAGACTGGAATGTCTGTTATGGAAATGAGCCATCGCTCAAAGGATTATGAGGCAATAATCAATGGTTGCGAAGCATTGGTTAGAGAACTTATGAATGTACCGGATAACTATAAGGTATTATTCTTACAGGGCGGTGCATCAAGCCAATTTGCAATGATTCCAATGAATATTGGTAACAAGAATAAAAAGTGTGATATGGTTATCACAGGTCAGTGGGCTAAAAAGGCTGCACAGGAAGCAAAAAGATATATCACAGTTAATGAAATTGCATCATCAGCAGACAAGACTTTCAGCTATATTCCAAAGCTTGATAAGTCAACATTCTCTAAAGATGCAGATTATTTCTATATTTGTATGAATAACACAATCTACGGAACAAAGTATAATGAATTGCCTGATACAGGTGATGTTCCGCTTATTGCTGATATTTCATCAATGGTAATGTCAGAGGTCATGGATGTTTCTAAATTCGGTATGCTTTATGCAGGTGCACAAAAGAACTTGGGACCTGCAGGTGTAACACTTTGCATTATCAGAGAAGATTTGATTGGTAATCAAATGGATATAACTCCTACAATGTTTAACTATCAAATCCATGTTGACAATGGCTCAATGTATAACACACCACCTACATATGGTATCTATATTATGAAGCTTGTGTTAGAATGGATTAAGGAAAAGGGCGGAATTGCTGCTGTTCAGAAGATGAACGAAGAAAAGGCAAAGATTCTTTATGATTTCCTTGACTCATCAGAAATGTTTAAGGGTACAGTTGTTAAAGAAGACCGTTCATTGATGAATGTTCCTTTTGTAACAGGTAATGAAGAACTTGATGCTAAATTTGTTAAGGAAGCAAAGGAAGCAGGTTTCGTTAACTTAAAAGGTCACAGAACAGTTGGCGGTATGAGAGCAAGTATCTATAATGCTATGCCTGTTGAGGGTGTTAAGGCATTAGTTGACTTTATGAAAAAGTTTGAAGCTGAGAATAAATAATTAAAATGGAGGACGATTAATTTCGTTCTCCGTTTCTTTATAATTATTTATTAAATAACTTGTATTTTTTACAAAAATATGGTAAAATATTATTATCTGTATAAAAGGAAAGGATGGAGAATATGGCAAAAGGAATTTATAATCTTAATGTTGAATACACCGATTTAAAAGATATGATAGATGGTGTTGCGGCTCGTTTTGGAGAGGATACTGCATTCAAGTATGAAACAAAAGGCGTGAAAACTGAAATAACATATCAGAGATTTAAAAATGACATAAATGGATTTGGAGCATATCTTTTTAGTAAAGGTTTTAAGGATGGTAAAAAGGTAGCAATTTTGGGTGAAAATAGCTATGCGTGGATAGTGACATATTTTGGTGTTGTTAATGGCGGAAATGTTATTATTCCTCTTGATAAAGAATTAAAACCTAATGAACTTTTGGTGTTATTAAATTCAAGCGAAACTGATGTTTTGGTCTACTCAAAGAACAAGCAAAAAGCAGTCGATGAAATGGTCGAAGCAGGACTGAATGTTCCTAACTTGATATGTATGACAGAAATGGAAGACTTATGTCAAGAGGGACAGGAAATTATTGCAAATGGTAACAGCGAATATCTTGATGTAAAGATTGATGTTGAGAAAATGTGCGCAATTATTTACACATCCGGAACAACAGGAACTCCAAAGGGTGTTATGCTAAATCATAAAAATCTTACAAGAGATGCATATTTGAGTATTTCTTGTAGCAAAATCCCAAGAGATACAGTTGCAGTTTTACCGCTTAATCACACATTTGGTTTTATGGCTTGTATATTGTGTCAGGTGTGGATGGGATATTCAACCTTTATCACAAGCAGTTTAAAGACCTTTATGCGTGATGTCAAGGAACATAGACCTGCACATATTTCTGTTGTGCCATTATTTGTCGAAAGCATTTATAAGAATATTTGGAAAAATGCCGAAAAACAAGGTAAAGCAGGTCTTTTGAAGAAGTTGATTAAGGTCAGCAACGGAATGAGAAAAGTCGGAATTGATATGAGAAGAACACTTTTCAAAACTGTTCTTGATAATTTCGGCGGAAATCTTGAGATGATTATTTCTGGCGGAGCGCCTATTGATGATATTTATATGAAAGGCCTCGAAGATTTCGGTATCACAATTATCAATGGCTACGGAATTACAGAATGTTCTCCTATCGTTGCACTAAACAGAGTTGAGTGTGTTAAGTACGGAACTGTTGGTAAAGCTATTCCTACTGTTCAGGTTAAGATTGAAAATCCTAACGAAGACGGTGAGGGTGAAGTCTGGGTTAAGGCGGACATTGTTATGATGGGATATTATAACAATGAAGAAGCTACCAATGAGGTTATCAAAGACGGTTGGTTTAACACAGGTGACATCGGACAAATTGTTGATGGTGATTTCTTGAAGATTACAGGAAGAAAGAAGAACTTAATTATTCTTGCTAATGGTAAGAATGTTTACCCTGAAGAATTAGAATTCCTTGTTTCTCATGTTGAAAATGTCACAGAATGTCTTGTCTATGAAGAAGATGATATGATTGCTGTTGAGATTTATACTGATGTTGAAGAAAAC
>JAZNGS010000128.1:0-2885 GCA_045576555.1 Clostridia bacterium
TATTATCGATTCACTTCACGAATTCAACCCAATGATGGGACACAGAGGTTGTCGTTTGGCTGTAACATATCCTGAAATTGCAAAGATGCAAACAAAGGCTGTTATCAGAGCTGCTATTAATGTTAAGAAAGCTCATGCTGATTGGAACATCGTTCCTGAAATTATGATTCCATTGGTTGGCGAAATCAAGGAATTGAAGTATGTTAAGGCTATGGTTGTTGAAACAGCTGATGCTGAAATCGCTGCTGCTGGCGCTGATTTGAAGTATGAAGTTGGTACAATGATCGAAATTCCTCGTGCTGCATTGACAGCTGTCGAAATCGCTAAAGAAGCTGATTTCTTCTGCTTCGGTACAAATGACTTGACACAAATGACTTATGGTTTCTCAAGAGACGATGCTGGTAAGTTCTTGGATGCTTACTATGATGCAAAGATCTTTGAAAATGACCCATTTGCAAGACTTGACCAAACAGGTGTTGGTAAGTTGATGGAAATGTCAATCAAACTTGGTAAGCCAGCAAACGACAAGTTGCATTTTGGTATCTGTGGAGAACACGGTGGAGATCCTACATCTGTAGAATTCTGTCACAAGTTGGGCTTGAACTATGTATCTTGCTCACCATTCAGAGTTCCGATTGCAAGATTGGCTGCTGCACAAGCTGCTATTAAAGAAAGCAAATAATTCTTTATAAATTGAAAAATACAGAGCGAAATTCGCTCTGTATTTTTTTATTCGTTACAAAAATCAGGAATAAAGCTTTCTCCAACTGATTCACCGTCCTGAACAAATGCATTTTTAATTCCGAGTTCTGCAGCATAGTTAACAAGCGTTTCATAATATTTTTTTGAAACAGTTTTATCTATTTCAGGATAATTTTTAACATTTGGCATTGGAGTATACTGGCTCATAATGCTTATATAAATATCATCGCCAAATCTTGAATAAAGATAATCTAAAATTTTTTTGGAGTCAAACAAAAGCCCAGGGAGCATCATATGTCTTACGATTACTCCTTTTATCATTATACCATCGTTAAATTCATTTTTGCCCACTTGTCTATACATTTCATCAAGTGCTTTCTTTGCATATTCAAAATAATGCGGTGCATTTGAATATTTGATAGCATATTTATCGTCAAAGTATTTCATATCAGGCATATAAATATCAATTAGTCCGTCTAACAGTTTTAAAGCATCAACACTTTCGTATCCGCCACAGTTATACACAATTGGGATTTTTAATCCGTTATTTTTAGCCATAATAATTGCATCTTTAATCTGCGGTATGTAGTGGGTAGGGGTGACGAGATTTATGTTGTGAGCTTTTTGTTTTTGCAAATCAAGAAAAATGTTACACAGTTCTTCTGTTGTTACATATTTTCCGTGATTGAGAGAGCTGATTTCATAGTTCTGACAAAAAACGCACCCCATATTACAATGTGAAAAAAACACAGTTCCTGAACCGTTTATCCCTGAAATCGGAGGCTCTTCCCATTGGTGAAGATAGGTTTTAGCAATTTTTATTCTGTCATCGGCTTTGCAAAAACCAAGTTTATTATCTGTTCTGTCAATCTTGCATTCTCTTGGGCAAAGTGTGCAGGATTTCAATAAATTTTTATCCATCTCAAAGCCCCCTTTCTTTTGTTAGTATATCACAAAAGATTTGCTTTTTCAAGGCGGTGTTTCACTTGACAAAGAGCTACTAAAATGGTATATTAATAATGGTGGATTATACTAATACGAATGAAAGGCTAATGATATATGTGGCTTGCAGATAAATGGAAAGATTACAGGCTTGTTGACACTTCAAACGGAGAAAAACTTGAATATTGGGGTGACTATTTATTAAGACGACCTGAACCGCAGGCAATCTGGGAAGAAAAGAGCAAAAATGCACCATGGGAGGATGCATATGCACACTATCACAGAAGTGCGTCAGGCGGAGGTCATTGGGAATATAAGAAAAAGAGCCTGCCTGAAAGATGGACGATTAAATATAGAGACCTAACTTTTAATATAAAGCCAATGGGCTTTAAGCACACAGGACTTTTTCCTGAACAGGCAGTGAATTGGGATTGGTTTTCGGAGCTTATAAAAAATGCAAACAGACCTATTAGAGTTTTAAACCTTTTTGCATACACAGGCGGAGCAACTGTTGCAGCATTGGCAGCAGGTGCAGAGGTTTGCCATGTTGATGCATCAAAAGGAATGGTTAGCTGGGCAAAGGAAAATGTCATTTCATCAGGTTTGGGTGACAGACCTGTTCGCTATATTGTTGATGATGTTAAGAAATTTGTTGCAAGAGAAAAAAGAAGAGGAAAGCAGTATGATGCTATTATAATGGACCCTCCGTCATATGGAAGAGGCCCCTCTGGTGAACTTTGGAAAATTGAGGACGAGCTATATCCGCTTATTTGTGAATGTATAGACATATTATCCGATAATCCTCTGTTTTTCCTTGTAAATTCATACACAACAGGTCTTTGTGCAACAGTTATATCTAATACCTTAAAACTTACCTTGCAGAAAAAATATAAAGGCAAGGTCAGTGCTGATGAAATCGGAATTCCGCTGGAGGAAAAAGATATAGCGTTGCCATGCGGATTGTCTGTTAGATGGGAGAATAAATGATTAAAACTGAAAACTTAACTTATTCTTACTCCTCACAAGAGGACAAGTTTAAAAAAAATGTATTTGAAAATCTTAATATAGAGATAAAAAAAGGCAGTTTTACTGCAATTTTGGGACATAACGGATGCGGAAAATCAACTTTAGCAAAGCACTTTAATGCGATTTTGTTGCCAACAGGCGGCAAGGTTTATGTAAGCGGTATGGACACCCAAAATGAAGAGCTGCTTTTTGATATAAGAAAAGATGCAGGAATG
>JAZNGS010000129.1:0-19632 GCA_045576555.1 Clostridia bacterium
CCTTTATATCTTTCTAACTATTGTGTCAATGGATGTGTTTACTGTCCCTATCATTTAAAAAATAAGCATATTCCAAGAAAGAAACTGACACAAGAGGAAATCAAAAATGAGGTTATTGCATTGCAGGATATGGGGCATAAGAGATTGGCGATTGAAGCGGGTGAGGACCCTGTAAACAATCCGATTGAGTATATTCTTGAGTCAATTAAGACCATATATAGCATAAAGCATAAAAACGGTGCGATAAGAAGAGTTAATGTTAACATTGCGGCGACAACAGTTGAGAACTATAAAAAATTGCACGATGCAGGAATAGGGACATATATTTTATTCCAGGAAACCTATCACAAGGAATCTTATGAAAAATTGCACCCAACAGGTCCAAAACACGATTATGCATATCACACAGAAGCGATGGACAGAGCTATGCAGGGCGGTATTGATGATGTCGGCTTGGGAGTTTTGTTCGGTCTTGAAATGTATAAGTATGAGTTTTCAGCTATATTGATGCACGCAGAGCATCTTGAGGCAGTATATGGTGTTGGCCCTCATACAATCAGTGTTCCGAGAATTAAAAGAGCAGACGATATTGACCCTGATGCGTTTGATAATGGAATTAATGATGATATCTTTGCAAAAATTGTTGCTTGCTTGAGAATTGCAGTTCCATATACAGGTATGATTATATCAACAAGAGAATCAAAGCAATGCAGAGAAAGAGTTTTGCATTTGGGAGTTTCACAAATCAGCGGAGGTTCAAGAACAAGTGTCGGCGGATATGTTGAGCCTGAACCTGAAGACGAAAAATCAGAACAGTTTGATGTTTCGGATAAAAGAACTCTTGATGAGGTTGTCAATTGGCTTATGAAGATGGATTATATTCCGAGTTTCTGTACTGCCTGCTACAGAGAGGGCAGAACAGGCGACAGATTTATGAGCCTTTGCAAATCTCAACAGATTTTGAATTGTTGTCACCCTAATGCATTGATGACTTTAAAAGAATATATTGAAGACTATGCATCAGAGGACACGAGGAAAATTGGCGATGAGCTTATTTTAAAGGAAATAGAGAATATTCCGAGCGAAAAGGTCAGACAAATTGTAATGGAAAGATTAGAAAAAATTGCAAATGGCGAAAGAGATTTTCGTTTCTAAACGGAATATTTTTAGAATATAATGAAAAGAAAGGAATTGATTTTTGTGAAGGTATTGCTTGTTAACGGAAGTCCTAAAGAAAAGGGCTGCACATATACTGCACTTTTGGAAATTTCAAAAGAGTTGGAGAAAAATGGAATTGATAGTGAGATTTTTCATATAGGAAATAAACCGATAGCAGGCTGTCTGGGGTGCAAGGCTTGTGTGAAACTTGGCAAGTGTATTCAAAATGATATAGTGAATGAGGCGATAGAAAAGTTTGAAAAAGCAGATGGTTTTGTTTTCGGAACTCCTGTTCATTATGCAGCTGCATCAGGTGCCATAACTTCATTTCTTGACAGAATGTTCTATATTAATTCCAAAAAGTTTGCTAATAAACCAGGTGCGGCTATTGTAAGTTGCAGAAGAGGTGGCGCAACAGCAGCTTTTGACCAACTGAACAAGTATTTTTCAATATCAAATATGCCAATTGTAACCTCTCAATATTGGAATATGGTGCATGGCAATACTCCTGAAGAGGTGGTGCAGGATGAAGAGGGAATGCAGACTATGAGGACATTGGCAAAAAATATGGCATGGCTGTTAAAATGCATTGAGGCAGGAGATAAAGCCGGAATTGAAAGACCTCAAAGAGAAGCAAAAATTAATACAAATTATATAAGGTAAATTAACAGAGCTTTGATGCTCTGTTGATTTTTTGTAAGACTTGACACAATCATAAATTTATAATATAATTAGTATGTTTGATAGAGGATAAGTCCTGATGTTAAAGGAGAATATAGATGGCTAATATAGTAGGTGTTAGATTTAAGTCGGTGGGCAAGATTTATTATTTTGACCCGCTTGATATAGATGTGAAAGAGGGGGATAGTGTTATTGTCGAAACCGCGCGCGGTATTGAAATGGGAAAGGTAGTGTTTGGCAAGCGCGAGGTCAGCGATGATGATGTTACAAAACCTTTAAAAACAGTTATGCGAATTGCCGATGAAAAAGATTTTCAAATAAAGGCAAGTAATGAAAAGAAAGAAAAAGAAGCATTCCAAATATGTCTTGAGAAAATCAAAGAACACGGATTGGAAATGAAGCTTGTTGAAGTTGAATATACTTTTGATGCATCAAAAATATTGTTCTATTTCACTGCTGACGGAAGAATAGATTTTCGTGATTTGGTAAAAGACTTGGCAACAATTTTCAAAACAAGAATTGAATTAAGACAAATTGGAGTAAGAGACGAAACCAAGATTGTCGGAAGTGTTGGTATATGCGGAAGAGGCATTTGCTGTGCGAATTTTATGGGCGAGTTTGAGCCTGTTTCAATCAATATGGCAAAGAAGCAGAATTTGAGCTTAAACCCAACCAAAATATCAGGAGTTTGCGGACGATTGATGTGTTGCTTGAAATACGAGCAGGATTGCTATGATGAGTTATTAAAGATAACCCCAAGAAAGGGCGCAGTTGTACAGACGCAATATGGTGTCGGAACTGTTGAATATGTAAATCTTTTGAAGGGTATTTTGAAGGTGAAGATTGAAAATGAACGCGAGAGTTCATATCAGGATTGCCATATCAGCGAGGTAAAAGTTATCAAAAATGGCAAAAATGATTATGACAATGAAAAAATAGACGAAGAATTGTTGAAAAATCTTGAATAATGTAAAAAGTTGTGATATAATCAACTTAACAGTGGTAAGGAGGTGTTTTAGATGGCATATATTATTAATGAAGAATGTATCAGCTGTGGTGCATGTGCAGGTGAATGTCCTGTAAGCGCTATTGCAGAGGGTGATGCTGCTTATGTAATCGACGAGGCTGCTTGTATCGAATGTGGTGCATGCGCTGATGTTTGTCCTGTAGGAGCTCCACAACAAGCGTAATTATAGCTGTTATATGAAAATAAAAAAACAGTCGTGCGACTGTTTTTTTTATTTATTTGCTTCTCATCTTTTTTAAACCATCGGAAAATGCCTTTGCAGTTTCTAAAGTTTCATTTAGCCAATATGGTCGGGCAATAGTCTGGTAGGTTTTATCACGCATATCAACATCGGCACTGTTAAACCAAAATGCCATTTTTATATTCGGATAATTATTCAATTCATTAAACATATCGTTTATCCATTGTACCTTGTCTCCGCCGACAGAGCTCGATGCAAATTCGGTTATAATCCAAGGGAATTTGCCATATATCTTGTGGTGCTTTTCCATTATATTATCATAAATTTCTTTAAATGTTTTCCACTTTTCGCCGTTTTCAACTGCATAATATGTTCCTGTGTTATAGCCTGTAACTCCAAAGAGTTGAACATATTCATTTCCCGGATAGAAAGCTATTGTTGAATTATATCCGCAAGGTGGGTAGCTTTCATCATTGGGGTTAAATACCCATATAGCATTATCAACACCCTCGTCTTTAAAAATGTTATAAATTCTTCTCCATAACTCAACATAAATCTCAGGGTCATCAAGACAAGCACTTGAGCCATAGCTTGTCCAATCTGAGTTCATTTCGTTGTTGAGTCTAAATAAGATAGGATGTCCGATTTCTTTTATTTGATTTGCCATTATCTTAAATCGCCAATCATACATTCCGTCTATAATGTCGAAAACAGGAGTGTATCCATCAAGGTCTTGATTCATAACAGTTGAGGTTTGGAGAGTGAGTTGAACAATCTTTCCCTCGCTATAAGCCTTCTTAATTCCCTCAACAGGCATATCCTCAAAATAATAGCGATATTCCAAAAGTCCGTCAAACTTTGCATCAATCTCTTTTTCAACCTTATAAATGTCGGAAAAATCATTGTTAACGACAGATAATGGTTGATATAGTCCCCATTTGCAAGTGCCTGAATTAGCAAGCTCGTTATAAAAATCCTTTGTTTCCTCCGACCAGAAATCAGGAATAACAGGCTCAAAGTTTGTGTAGGTATCAGACGGGCCCCTCACCTCAACATTGGTTGAGAAAGAGTATAGAGTTCTGTAAATTTCTTCAATGAGTTCATCATTATATTGAGGAGCTTTGAACATAATACGATAGAACATTGTGCTGTCAGTGTAAATATAGCAATACACATATGAATTGTATTTCACAGGGCTGTCAGGAAGCGGTGTTCTTGAAAGAGCAACAACCTGCACCCAGAAATCGCCTATTTTTTCAACTGCATTTTTGTGGAGAGTGATTTTGTTTTGTTGCATATATTTGTCTGACAAGATATACTTATGGAGATAATCGTCAACAAATTGTTTTGTTTGTTCCGGTTCAGGATATGTGGAATATTCTTTTGAAATTACTGCACTCATATTCTTGCATTTGACAGAAATATATTCCTGTGCGGCAGTAAAGTCAAATTCAGCATCAAGAGGGAAACTCAAAGAAAAGCCTCTTGAATGGTTAACCAAAATTTTTCTGTTCTTTGTTACCTGCACTTCGCGCACATCATTCTTGTCAATATCAACCTCTGATAAGCTGTTGTGAGGAATGTTGTTTTCATAATATATAGAATATAAAACTTCATTTTTCCGAACTGTGTTTGTAACATATTTTGCAAACTTTATTGCAGGTGCCCTGAATATAAAAACCGAGGCAATAACTGCGATAATTATTAAAATAAAACATAATTTTTTCTTGTTTTTCATATATTTACCTACCCCATAAAAGTATAATCATATTATAATACACTATCATATTGTTGTCAAGAATTGAAAAAGGAGTCACACAAAGTGTAACTCCTCTAAAGTTTATTTTCCTAAATAGGTAAAGTGCATATAATCTTTTGCGTATTTATCGCTCCATGCAGTGCCACCCCATAGCCAGCCATATTTTGCAAAAGTCTTGACTACAATTGAATCTCCTGCAATTGAATATGGATTTTCGGCAGGCAACCACAATGTACCTGTTATAGGTGTTCCATCAGGCTCAACATAGTAGTTTTCGTCATAGTTTATGTCAATACAGGTTCCATAGCTGTGTTGAGAAACTCTTCCTCCCGAGGTATTTCTCCAGGAAAAACCGCCAACATTCTTAATAGGGAATTGCGAATTGTCATTGTAAATCTCTGTGAAAATATTTATAACATCATCTGCCAATGCTTTGTTTACCTCAACATATGCAGTGTATGATGTCTTTGTTCCATCACTATTAAGTCGCCATGCAGGAACTTCTACCTCCACCATATATTCCTGTGCGGACTCTTTAGTTTCAAAAGGAACTCCGCCAGGGAATACTCTTGCTTCTTTTTCGGGAAGTGCTGATGAGTTTGTGGAATGTATTAATTCATTGTCGTATGATGGTGTTGGGGTTTCTTCAGTAGCAGGTTCATCAGAATTATTAACATCTGGCTTTATCAGTTGAGGTTTGTTTTGAGGGACATATTCTTGTGTCACATTTTCCTCTGTTTTTTTATTAACATTGATTGGCTTTGAAAAAACTTGAGCACCGTCTGACTTTGTAAGTCCAAGAATAATAGAGTAACTATCAAAATCCTTTAGAGTTTCATTTGTTTCCTCAATAGATTTTGTGCTTGGGGAAAATGTCAAAACTAAAGATTCTTTGCCGCAAGGCTTTATTATAACGGAATATTCGCTGACCCCTGATGCTGCTTGCCAGCTTACTAAAATTCTGCCGTCAAAAATTGCTTTTTTATCAATTGTTTTAAATTTTGGTATTGTATGTAGTGATGTGTTTTTAATGAATTTTTTATAAACCCTGTCAAGCATACAAATTGCCTGCTCTCTTGATGCGTTATCAAGAGGTTTTGTTTCGCCCAAATCATTTCCTGTTATAATTTCATAATCACAAATTGATGCCATATCGGATAACGCCCAGTCGGCTGTATTTTGTGAGTCGGAAAAGCGTGAATGATAGTTTGAAATTTGTTCCTCATATTTATTATAGTCAGGGGAAATGATAGATAGTGTTCTTGATAACATAACAGCCATTTCCTGACGGGTTATGGGACTTTCTGCACTAAATATTCTCTCGCCCTTTCCGCTGACAATTCCTACTTTATATGCTTCAAGAACGGATTTGTCATCGGTATCATCAAATACATTCATATCTTCTTCTGATAAAACGACTCTTTTGTCACACTTATACATATTCATAAGCATTTGACAAAATTCTCTTCTTGTGATATTTTCCTGCATATTTTTGCTGACAATATCAACTGTAAGTATGCCATATGAACTCATATTATTAAAGCTTTCTTCTGCCCAAGTACTCAAACTAAAAGCGTGCGCATTTATGCTTAAGCAAAGAAGAAAGGAAAGTATTGGTAATAATCTTTTCATATATAAAACTCCTATTTAAATTTAAGCCTATTCCAAGAAAAGACTATCATAGCAAGCAACAAAAGTCAATAAAATGCGACAAAATGTAATATTTAAAAACAAATATTCACACTTTATTAATAAATTAACCAATACTTGTTTACTTTTTCTTAATATCAAGGTAAAAAAGGTGTAGTATGATAATTATATAAAATTATAAGTGGAGGAATTACAATGAAGAAGTTTCCTTATACTGAAACAACAGATATGATTGTTTATGTTGAAAAACCAAAAAAGAAGAGAAATATGTTTTTCGTTGCATGCATATCTTCTGCATTGATTTCAAGTATATTGACTGTGGGAATTATCGGCACAGGTTCGTGGATACTTTCAAATAAAAATAATGATGCGATTATATATTCTTCCAATGATATAACTAATCTTTCTACATCAAATAATAGTTTGAACGGATTGACAATTGTGCAAATTGCAAAAAAAGTCGGTCCGAGTTGTGTGGGTGTTATTAATAAAACAAAGGTTGAGCCGAGAAGGTTTTATGACCCATTTTCAGGAAGATATTATTACACAAGCGACCCTAACACCGATACTTTGGTTGAACAGGGAAGCGGTTCAGGAATAATTATAAGTGAAGACGGATATATTGTGACAAATGAACATGTTGTTGATGGTGCATCTGAAATTTCTGTTATCTTGAATACAGGAGAGGAATATAAAGCAACTCTTGTCGGAGCTGATGAAAAGTCAGATTTGGCAGTTTTGAAAATTGACAAAACCGGTCTTATGCCTGCAACATTAGGAAATTCCGAAAATCTTGAGGTTGGTGAGCTTGTTGTCGCGATAGGAAACCCATTAGGACAGGAATTGTTCGGAACAGTTACTGACGGAATAGTGAGCGCGGTGAA
The DNA here is from genome assembly GCA_045576555.1 of Clostridia bacterium. Taxonomy (GTDB): domain Bacteria; phylum Bacillota; class Clostridia; order UBA1381; family UBA1381; genus RGIG1988. The sequence goes on from JAZNGS010000129.1 coordinate 7,341, forward strand.
CAGAACTATGACAGTTGATGACAAATCATATAATCTTATTCAGACAAATGCTGCAATTAACCCTGGAAATTCAGGCGGTGCACTTGTTGACAGATTTGGAAATGTAATAGGTATTAATACAATAAAACTTTCCAATACAGAGGTTGAGGGAATTGGCTTTGCAATTGCAATTTCCGAAGCCAAGCCGATTATAGCTGACTTAATGAACAACGGATATGTTTCAGGCAGACCATTGGTTGGAATAACAGTTACTGAAAATAAAAATGGACTATCTGTTTATAGTATTGCCGAGGACAGCGGTGCACAAAATGCAGGAATACAGGTGGGAGATTTGATTGTGAAAGCAGATGGTATTGCAATCAATACATCCAAAAAATTAAATGAAATAAGAGATAAAAAAGCACCGGGGGAGAGTATAACATTCACAGTTATAAGAAATGGTGAATTAAAAGATATTGAGGTTATATTAGGAGAGGATGTTCCGTCACAGGAGTGACGGAACATCCTCTTTTATTATTATTTCCAACCAATATATTTTGCCTCAAGTCTGTAAATCGGCATACCCTGTTCTGCAAAGCGGGTTTCATACTCTGTCATAACATTTCCCTCGAATTTTGAATTATGCAAATCAAGGGTGATGTTCTGGAGTTTGAAATTTTCCTGTGCAAAGGAATTTAGTGAAAATTCAAAAAGTGCTTTGTTATCTGTTTTAAAGCAGATAAGATTACCCTCTTTTAAGAGTTTTTTGTAAATATCCAAAAAGTTCTTGTGAGTTAAGCGTCTTTTTGCCTGCTTGTTCTTTTTCCAGGGATCAGAAAAGTTAAGATAAATCTGTTTCACTTCATCAAATTCAAAATATTCATTTAATTTTGCTGCATCAGCAATAATAAATCTCACATTTTCAACTTCCTGTGCGGTTGCTTTTTCCAAAGCTATAACCAAAACATCAGGAACAACATCTATTGCGATATAATTTATGTTGGGGTTTTGTTTCGCCATATTGCAGACAAACTGACCTTTTCCACATCCAATTTCAATGTGAATTGGGTTAGAGTTTCCAAAGATTTCATTCCATTTGCCAATATAGTCTTCAGGGTTTTTAATCCAAAGCGATGAGCATTTCTCAAGTCTTTCATCGCAATGTTTTTTCTTTCGCATTCTCATTTTATTTTCTCCAATTAAATTTTTAGTTGTGCCTTAACATCTGATAGCATATCTTCAACAAAGCTAATTGCTTTTTCAAGATTCTCCTGTGAAGAAGAAAGGTATAGCTTAATTTTTGGCTCTGTGCCTGATGGTCTTATGATTAATTGAGATTTGTTATCGGATAGGTTGTATTTAATTACATCTGATTTTGGAAGTCCAATTAATTTTTCCGTTGAACCATCAGAATTTGTGATTATCTGTGTGTCATAATCAGTTGTTTTTATGATATCCATACCGCATATTTTTGTCATAGGTGATACTCTTAAATTTTTCAAAAGCTCCGCCATTTTTTCCATTCCGTCTTTACCTGGCATAGTAACAGAAACGGTCTTTTCAAAGAAATAGCCATATCTTTCGTAGATGTCAAGAAGTGCTTCGTAAAGTGACATATTTTTTGTTTTGTAATAAGCTGCCATTTCTGCAATAAGCATTGTGGAAACAACACCATCTTTATCTCTTGCGTGAGTTCCGATAAGGTATCCGTAGCTTTCTTCAAAGCCCATAACATATGTGTGCGAGCCTGTTTTTGCAAATTCGGTCATTTTCTCGCCTATATACTTAAAGCCTGTCAAAACATTCATAATCTCTACATCATATGCCTTTGCAATCTCTGCTGCAAGCTCGGTTGTGACAATGGTTTTTATAATAACAGAATTATCAGCTAATGTATTATTTGCTTTTTTCTGTGAGAGTATATATTCAGATAAAAGCGCGCCTGTCTGGTTACCTGTCAAGGTCTGATATTCGCCATTAGCATCTCTTACAACAATTCCTACTCTGTCGCAGTCAGGGTCTGTTCCGATGATAAGGTCAACATCATTTTCCTTTGCCATTCTAATCGCAATTTCAAAGCCTTCCTTGTCCTCTGGATTAGGAGATTTAACTGTTGGGAAGTTTCCGTCTTCAGTGTCTTGCTCTTTAACGACTAAAACATTTTTAAAGCCGATTTCTTTTAGAATTGTTTTAACAGGTCTGCTTCCTGTTCCGTGAAATGGTGTGTATATAAGCTTAAAATCATCAGCAACTTTTGTGATTGCATCAGGGTTTAGTTGTTGAGTTTTAATTGTATCCAAAAATTGTCTGTCAAGTTTTGGACCGACAATTTCAACAAGACCTTTTGACATAGCTTCATCCATTGAAATAAATTTAACATCATCAAATACATCACATTTATTTATTGCATCAACAACTGCATCGGCAGCTTGAGGTGGAAGTTGTCCTCCGTCAGAACCATAAACCTTGTAACCATTATATTCTTTTGGGTTGTGGCTTGCAGTGATGACAACACCCAAAGCACATTTTAGAGTTCTTATTCCAAATGACACTTCGGGGACAGAATGTGCAGTGTCAAAAAGATAAGATTTTATATCGTGTGCGGCAAGTACCTTTGCGGTTTCTTCTGCAAATATTCTTGAAAAGTTTCTTGTGTCATAGCCAATCAAAACTCCTGCTTTTTTGGCGTCATTTCCAAGGTCGCAAACGACTTTTGCAATACCCATTGTTGCTCGTCTGACATTATAGACATTCATTCTGTTTGTGCCTGCACCGATAATTCCTCTCATTCCTGCAGTTCCAAACTCCAATTCTCTGTAAAAACATTCTTCAATTTTTTTCTCATCATTTTTCATAGATAGAAGTTCATTTTTTGTGTTTTCATCAATGACAGATGAATTAAGCCATCTTTCATAGGTTATCATATATTTATCCATAATCTTCCTCCATAAATTTCTCATATTTAATTATACTATTATTTTAACCAAAATTCAACCAAAATGATAAAAAAATAAATATTAGACAAAAAAGGTTCAATAGTGATAAAAAAATTTGTTAAATGCAAAGAAGTGAAAATAATTGACAGTAAACATCATTTGTGTTAAAATAATAAAAATAGGTAGTTGTGGGCTATTGTAAATAATTATGCGATTTTATGCATAATTATAAACGATTTAAATATTTCGACAACTTTAGAAAGGTGTGTAATTTATGAAGGCACAGTTAATTTTGGAAAATGGAAAGAGATTTTCCGGAGAGCTTTTTGGGAAAACAGAAAATATTTCTGGAGAAATTGTTTTCTCAACAGAAATGGTTGGATATCAGGATATGTTGACAGATGAAAAATATTTGGGAAAGATTGTTGTAATGACATTTCCGCTGGTTGGAAATTATGGAATTAATTGTGAAGATATAGGAACAAAAAAAGTAACACCATGTGCTATGGTTGTGAGAGAAAAGTGTGATTTTCCTTCAAACTTCAGAATGGAAATGACTATTGAAGACTTTTTTAGAGATAAGGGAGTTGTCGGAATTTCAGGAATTGACACAAGAGCATTAATAAAACAGATAAGAGATAAGAAAAGTATCAGGGCTATTATTGTAGCAGGTGAGCCTACTGATGAAGAAGTTAAAGCATTTTTTAAGGAGGTAGAGTAATATGCCATTAGATAAATCCATTAAAAAAGTTCTTGTAATCGGTTCGGGTCCAATTGTTATAGGACAGGCGGCAGAATTTGACTATTCAGGAACTCAAGCCTGTGCTGCAATAAAAGAAGAGGGAATTGAGGTTGTTTTAGTGAACTCAAACCCTGCAACAATTATGACAGACAGAGGTATGGCTGATAAAACATATATTGAGCCAATAACAATAGAGTATCTTGAAAAGATAATAGAAAAGGAACGCCCTGATTCAGTTATAGCAGGTATGGGCGGACAAACAGGTCTAAATATGACTTGTGAGCTATATGACAGGGGAATTTTAGATAAATATAATGTTAAAGTAATCGGAACATCAATCGAGGCTATCAAAGAGGGAGAGGACCGTGACAGCTTTAAGAAATTGATGGAAAGAACAAATCAACCTATTGCACCAAGTGAAATTGTAACAGATGTGGATGCAGGTTTAAAATTTGCTGAAAAAATTGGTTATCCTGTGATTGTTCGTCCTGCATACACTCTTGGCGGTACAGGCGGCGGTATTGCAGAAAACCCTGAACAATTGGTTGAAATTTTGTCACAGGGCTTGCATCTTTCCCGTGTAGGACAAGCATTGTTGGAAAAGTCAATTAAGGGTTGGAAAGAAATTGAATTTGAGGTTATAAGAGATGCAAGTGGAAAATGTATCACCGTTTGCTCAATGGAAAATGTTGACCCTGTCGGTGTTCATACAGGTGACTCAATCGTTGTTGCGCCTGCATTGACATTGGGACCTAAAGAATATAATATGTTAAGACAGGCAGCGCTTGATATTATCAGCTCTATCGAAATCAAGGGTGGCTGTAATGTTCAATTTGCGCTTGACCCTGAAAGCTTTAACTATGCAGTTATTGAAATTAACCCTCGTGTAAGCCGTTCATCAGCATTAGCATCAAAAGCAACAGGCTACCCTATTGCAAAGGTTAATGCAAAAATTGCTTTGGGATATAATCTTGATGAAATTAAAAATGCAGTAACAGGCTCAACTTATGCATCAAGTGAACCTGTAATTGACTATATAGTAACAAAAATTCCAAAATGGCCATTTGACAAGTTTTTTAATGCAAAAAGAAAGCTCGGCACAAAGATGATGGCAACAGGTGAAGTTATGGCTATCGGTGCAAGCTTTGAGTCATCACTTTTAAAGGGTGTTCGTTCACTTGAAATAGGTCAGTTTACTTTGGAAAGAGAAAGTTCTAAAAATCGCTCGTTGGATGAACTTATCAAAAGAGTTTGTATTCCTGATGATGAAAGACTTTTTGATTTGGCAGAACTAATCAGACGCGGCTATATGATGAGCAAAATTGCAAAAATAACAGGAATGGATATGTTCTTTTTGCAGAAAATCAAGAATATAGTAGATGCGGAAGAAGAACTCAAGAAACTGTCAATTAATGATATTGATTATGACATAATGAAAAAGTATAAGACACTTGGTTTCTCGGATAAGGGTATTTCGCAGCTTGTGGGCTGTGCAGAATCCGATGTTTGTGCAAAGAGAAAGGAACTCGGTGTTATACCTGTTTATAAAATGGTTGATACCTGTGCAGGCGAATTTGATGCAGTTTCACCTTATTATTATTCAACTTATGATGAAGAAAATGAGGCAATTCCAAGTGACAAGAAAAAGGTAATAGTAATTGGTTCAGGACCTATCAGAATAGGCCAGGGTATTGAATTTGACTATTGTAGTGTTCATAGTGTTTATGCTTTGAAGAAAGCAGGAATTGAAACAATCACAATCAACAATAACCCTGAAACTGTCAGCACGGACTTTGATACATCGGATAAGCTCTATTTTGAGCCTTTGACGGAAGAAGATGTGTATAGCATAATTGAGCTTGAAAAGCCAGACGGAGTTGTGTTGCAGTTTGGTGGACAGACAGCAATCAAATTAGCAAATTTCCTTGACAGAATGAATGTTCCGATTTTGGGTACACAGCCAAAGCATATAGATGAGGCAGAGGACAGAGAAAAGTTTGATGACTTATTAGAAAAACTTAATGTTAAGCGTCCTAAAGGTAAGGCAATCTGGTCTGTTAAAGAGGGTATTGAAGAAGCAAACAGATTGGAATATCCTTTGTTGGTTCGTCCATCATATGTTCTTGGCGGACAGGGTATGGAAATCACAAGAAATGAAGACGATTTGGTAAGATACTTGTCGGATGCATTCAAAAAAGACCAGGAAAACCCTGTTTTGATTGACCGTTATCTTGGCGGAAGAGAGTTGGAAGTTGATGCAATCTGTGATGGTAAAGATGTGTTAATCCCTGGTATTATGGAGCATCTTGAAAGAGCGGGTATTCACTCAGGTGACTCTGTTTCAATCTATCCTCCTCAAAATGTTGCACCACATATAATTGAGAAAATCAAGGATGTAACATATAGAGTAGCGATTGAACTGAATGTTATTGGTATGATTAATATTCAATTTATTGAGTTCAAAGATGAGCTTTATATAATTGAGGTTAATCCTCGTTCAAGCCGAACAGTTCCTTATATAACAAAGGTTACAAATGTGCCTGTGATTGATATTGCAACAAGAATTATGCTTGGAGAAACCTTGAAGGATATGGGATATGAAACAGGAATTGCACCAGAGACCAGCACAGTTGCTATCAAAGTGCCTGTGTTCTCAACAGAGAAATTGCCTCAGGTTGAGGTAAGCTTGGGACCTGAAATGCGTTCAACAGGTGAGGTTTTAGGTGTTGGTAACAGCTTTAAGGAAGCGATGTACAAAGGCTTTGTTGCAGCAGGAACTCCAATTCCAAAGAGCGATTCAAGAATTCTTGTATCAATCAGAGAGATTGATAAGGAAAACTTCTTGCCGATGGCAAAGAGATTTTCAAAAATGGGTTGCAAGTTTATTGCAACAGCAGGAACTGCAAAATATTTGGGCGAAAACGGAATTACAGTTGAAACCTGTAAAAAGATTTCAGAGGGTGTGCCAAATGTTCTCGATATAATCCGAAGCGGAATGGTTGATATGGTTGTTGACATTCCTCAAAAGGCAAACAATGCTCATTCGGACGGTTTTAGAATGAGAAGATGTGCAGCAGAATGTTCAATTCCTATGATGACATCTCTTGATACTGTGGGTGCCTTGGTTGAGGTTATGGAAGAAAATATTTCTGTGGCAAACACTAATGTAATAGAACTAAATGAAATAAAATAATCTGTTAATTAGGAGGGGGTTAATATGATTAAAAGGAGAGATATAGCTGTTGCTATTATTCTAACAATTATTACCTGCGGAATTTATGGACTTTATTGGTTTATATGCCTGAACGATGAATTGAATGAATTGACAGATAAAAATGATACATCAGGCGGAATTGCATTGGTGTTGAGCTTAATTACTTGCGGAATATACTCGTATTACTGGATGTATAAAGCAGGTGAAAAGGTTGATACTCTTAAGGCAAACAGAGGTCAGCCTGCTCAATACACAGGAATTGTTTATTTGATTTTAACATTTCTTGGATTTGGTATAGTTTCATATGCATTAATTCAAGATGAATTAAATAAGAACGCACAATGAAAAAAAGATTACGAAAACTAATTAAAGGATGTGTTCTGATTATTGCAGCAGGGCTTTTATATGCCCTGCTCTTTTCAGAATTTGGCATAAAAATACCCTGCATATTTAACACTATAACAGGACTTTTGTGTCCTGCGTGCGGAATTAGCAGGATGTGTGTTTCTATTTTAAAAGGTAATTTTTATGATGCTTTTTATTATAACAAACTGATATTTTTATTAATTCCAGTGTTTATTTTCTGGTTTATAAAATGGAGCGCAGATTATGTAAAAAAGGGAAGAATAACGCACGGAAAAATAGAAAAACTCCTTATAATTTTTGTCATTGTTTCGCTAATGGTATTTGGAATTTTAAGAAATTTTATTTAATGAATTTTTTAAACCTCAAGCCAAGATTAATTGCAAAAAATGTCTTTATAATGTCAAAAATAATAAAAGGATAAACGCACACAAAAAGTGCGTCATAAAAACTCACCTTTGTAACGAATGCATATTGCAAACTGCCGAAAAGATAGCAGACTAAAAGTGAGAGTATGCAGGAGAAAAAGAGGGTGATTTTTTTGTGCTTTGATGAAAAGGAAACAAAGATTGGTATTATGATATATGAGAAGATAAAACCTCCTGTAGGGCCAAAGAGGATATGAACTCCGCCTGTGAAGCCAGAAAAAACAGGGAGTCCAAGAGTTCCTATAAGAATATATATCAAAATGGCTGCAATTCCTTTTTTTGCATCTAAAGAAATTGCAGTCAACATAACTGCAAAGAGGGAAAGGGAAAAGGGAATAGTGCCTGTTGGAATTGTAATAGGTGAAATCACGCATATAATTGCACAAAATAGTGCAACAATGGTTATATCCTTTGTTTTTAGCTTCATTTTATCCTCCAAAAATTATCTTCTAATATTATATTACAAAAAAAGAATAATGTAAATGGATTATTGACAAACAAAAATAAAAATGTTAATATAATATGAAAGTAAGTCAGATGGTCGCGGGCACGAAAGTGCGTGAGGAAAGTCCGGGCTCCATAGAGCAGGGTGCCGGGTAACACCCGGTGGAGGCGACTCCAAGGAAAGTGCAACAGAAAATAAATGCCAATTCATTTGGCGATTGTGGAAATGTGAGGTAAGAGCACACAGGGATGATGGTAACTGAAATCCCGTGTAAACCCCATCCGGAGCAACATCGATAGCGGAATTAAGCCTGCTCGGCATTTCGCAACTGATGGCTTGAGCGTTGCAGTAATGCATCGCCACAGATAGATGACCGTCTAATACAGAACCCGGCTTATAGACTTGCTTTTATTAAAAAATAAAATCTCCCAAATTTTGGGAGATTTTATATATTAAAAAATTAATAAAATGCTTGACAAATCATATTTTGTCTGTTATAATAAATCTGTTGTTATTTTGTTGGTATGCGCCTGTGGCGGAATTGGCAGACGCGCTAGACTTAGGATCTAGTGTCCCCGACGTGAAGGTTCAAGTCCTTTCAGGCGCACCACACAAAAAAGCTTATAGGATTTTTCCTATAAGCTTTTTTTATGCAAACCTTGTAAATAGATAATAAGATTTCTCTAATTTCGAGAGCTTCTTATTTAAAATATCTATTTAAAAGTCCTTCTAAACCTCTGCCGTGACGAGCTTCGTCTCTTGCCATTTCATGCACTGTATCATGAATTGCATCAAGCCCGTTTTTCTTTGCACATGATGCAAGGTCAAACTTACCTTTTGTTGCGCCATATTCGCAATCAACTCTCCATTTTAAGTTATCCTTTGTTGTAGCTTTCATATTAGGCTCTAAATCCTCGCCCAAAAGTTCGGCAAACTTTGCTGCGTGTTCAGCTTCTTCATATGCTGCTTTTTCCCAATACAAACCTATTTCAGGATATCCTTCGCGGTGGGCAATACGAGCCATGCAAAGATACATTCCAACTTCTGCACATTCACCGTTGAAGATTGCCATTAATTGTTCAAAAATATATTTTTTATCCTCTTCAGAAATGTCAGGATTATTCTTCACAGTTTTTCCATAAACACCATATTCATGTTCAGCAGCCAAAGCAGCGCCCTCTTCCATAATTGTGAACTTTTCACCTGATACTTTACATACAGGACATGCTTCAGGAGCAGATTCTCCCTCATGAACATAACCACATACCGGACATACAAATTTTTTCATAATAAATTCCTCCTAAAAATAAATATAAAATAAGCTGATGCTTTATTTACAGTTTGAGCAGTTTCCATAAAGGAAAAGGCTGCAGTTTGATACTGATATATCATTACAGTTCTCCGCTTCCGTTTTCAAAAGGGAAGAAGAGGGAATATTGATATCTATAATGCTATGACAATTATTGCATATAAAATGACAATGGTCTTCAAAATTGGCATCGAAATGGTCAACACCGTCTCCGACATCAATTTTCATTATTTCACCTAATTCCAAAAGTAAATTCAGATTTCTGTAAACAGTTGCAAGACTAATGTTGGGAAAATCCTTTTTTAGTTCTGTGTGCAACCATTCTGCAGTAGGGTGAGAATAGACACTTTTTAGAAGGCTTAAGACAGCATCTCGTTGTTTTGAATGTTTTAGTGTTTTTTCCATATTCTTAACCTCCTTTAATATCAATAATGATAATCATTATCATTATTATAACATAAATAAATTATTTGTCAATACTTTTTTTAAAAATTTTTTGGAAAAATTTTGAAAAGTGAGCAGGTGATTGATTTTTTTGTAAAACAAAAAAAGTCGGAACAAGCGAAACTTGTTCCGACTTGGTACGCCTGATGCGATTCGAACGCACGGCACATAGCGTCGGAGGCTATTGCTCTATCCAACTGAGCTACAGGCGTATATACAAAGCGGTTAATAAAATTAACCGCTTACTTTTATATTGATTTTGATTTTTTAATGCAAGCATCAATTGCATTCATAATTGAGCTTCTGAAACCGTCATTTTCCAAAACCTTGACTGCCTCGATTGTTGTCCCGCCCGGTGAGCAAACCATATCTTTAAGTTCACCAGGATGATTTGGCAATTCCAAAACCATTTTAGCAGAACCTAAAACAGCCTGTGCCGCAAAGGTATATGCCTGATTTCTTTGCATACCTCCTAAAACTGCTGCATCTGCCATTGCTTCAATAAGCATAAAAATATATGCAGGGGAAGAACCGCTGATGCCTGTTACTGTGTCCATTAAACTTTCAGGCACTATTTCTGCCTTTCCAAAACTTTTAAGAATTTCTATTATAGGTGTAATATCATCTTGCGTTATTTGGTTATTAACTGATACTGCCGACATTCCCTCACCAACTAATGCAGGGGTATTTGGCATAACACGAACAAGTTTTAAATTTGGAATTTTAAATGCTTTTTCAAGTTTTTCGATTGATTGACCAGCCGCAATTGAAACCACAATAGTTTCTTCTTTTATAATACCTTTTATTTCGTCTATAACTGAATAAATAACATTTGGTTTTACAGACAAGAACAAAATATCAGCTTTGCAAACTTCTAAAAGAGAGCAATCAGGATTGATGCCATAAGTTTTATTTAAATTCTTCAGGGCCTCTTGATTTTTGTCATAGACGAAAATGTTAGATGCATCTGCACATTTAGAGGATACAATTCCGCCAATAATTGCGCCGCCCATATTTCCACCGCCGATAAATCCAATTTTTTTATCCATTTTTTTACCCTCTTTCAAGTTTATTATTCTGATAAACGAGTTTATTTATTTCTGCGCCGATTAAGAATATCATCACACAGAAATATAGCCAAAGCATTAATAGAACAATTGCAGTAAGACTTCCGTATATATACGAGTAGTTTGCTATGTTTTCAATATATACTGAATAAATGTTAGAAAATGCTATCCAGCCAATTGCCGAAAATGCAGCGCCTGCAAGATTTTTATTAAATCTCAACTGACGCTTATTAAAAAAGTAATACATTGACTGAAACACCAAAGTCATAAGAGAGAATGAGAAAATACCTCTTATTAAAATAATATCTGTAATAGAAAAATGTATATATTTGTTTAGCAGTTCACCAATCAGATTTCCGAAAACCTGCAAAATCAAAGTGACGAAAATCAGCGCCATAAACATAAAGGTATATAAAATTGACATCAATCCGTCAGCAATAAAGTTTGAATTTCTTTTTGTTTTATATACTCTCTTAACACCTCGTTCCAATGCGGCAATTCCTCTCGAGGCTGACCAAATTGCAGTCAGGGCTGTTACAGAGATTAGGGAAATTGATTTTGCAAAAAGCTCGTCTGCAAGTAAAATAACGGTAGGTCTTATCGCTTCAGGACAAATGGTATTTATCCATTCAATCATTGTTTGGCTTGATATAGGAACAATAAAACCTATTAAGGACATCAACAGCATAACAAAGGGGAAGACCGATATTATGATATAAAATGATGCCTGTGCTGAATAAACAGTTATCTCATCTGCAAAACATCTTCTGATTAAGAGAACTATCTTTCTTACAAACTTTTTCATTATGCGTATAAAGGATGCTTGTCGCAAAGAGTCTTAACGCCTTTTCTTACCTCGTCTTGTGAATTATCAAAATCAGTGATAGTTAGTTTAATTAACCTTGCAATCTCAACCATATCCTCTTCAGTAAATCCTCTTGAAGTTGTTGCAGGAGTCCCGATTCTGATACCGCTTGTTACAAATGGACTTTGTTTGTCAAAAGGAATGGCATTTTTGTTTACTGTGATTCCGACTTCATCAAGCATATGTTCAGCTTCTTTGCCTGTGACACCTAATTGAGTCAAATCAATCAAAATTAAGTGGTTATCAGTTCCGCCTGAAACAAGTTTAAATCCTTCTTTAATTAAAGCCTCTGCCAATGCTTTAGCATTCTTTACAACTTGAGATTGATAAGCCTTAAATTCATCGGTTAATGCTTCTTTAAAACACAATGCCTTTGATGCAATAACATGCATAAGTGGACCACCCTGAATGCCAGGGAATATAGCCTTATTGAACTGTAGTCCGAATTCTGCATCTTTTGAAAGAATAAGTCCGCCTCTTGGACCTCTTAGAGTTTTGTG
>JAZNGS010000130.1:0-5580 GCA_045576555.1 Clostridia bacterium
GTTAAAGAAGGATTGCGTGCGGCAGATTCAGCTTTGATTGTTATGAGCGGAAGAAGCGGTGTTTCTGTCGGAACTGAACAAGTTTTCAAATACGCAAAGACAAAGGGCGTTCCGATTATGTTCTTCGTTAACAAAATGGACGATGAGCGCGCTAACTACACAAGAACTCTTGAAGAGATGAAAGAAAAATTCGGAAAAGCGGTAACTCCTTTCGTTATCCCAATCAGAGAGGGAGAGAAATTCAAGGGCTATGTTGATATAGTTGATATGACTGCAAGAAGATATGAGGGAATTGACAGAATTGATATTCCTGTTCCTGAAAATATGGAAGCAGAAATTGCTCCTCTTCGCGATATGATTATGGAAGCTGTTGCAGAAACAGACGATGCTTTGATGAACAAGTATTTTAACGGCGAAGAATTTACCTTTGATGAAATCAAAAAAGCAATCAGACAAGGTGTTAAGGACGGAACAATCTACCCTGTTTACTGCGGTACAGGTCAGGAAAATGTTGGTGTTATGAGTTTGATGGACGGAATCGGAAAATATCTTCCTAACCCTAACGAAATAACAGAGGTTGCACATAATTCAAAAACAGGCGAGCCTGTTGAAGTGGTGCAGGATGCCGCTGACACAACATCTGCAATAGTATTTAAAACAATCGCAGACCCATATGTAGGAAAAATGTCAATATTCAGAGTTTATTCAGGTAGTGTTAAATCTGACAGCACTCTTTATAATCCTAACAAAGATACATATGAAAAAATCGGTAAAATCTTCACTTTGACAGGCAAAAAACAACAGGATGTTTCCGAAATTATTGCAGGCGACATCGGTGTTGTAGCAAAGCTTGATAAGACAAAAACAGGCGACACACTCTGTGCAGAAAATAAAAATATTATTTTAAGCGGAATTGAATTCCCTGCACCCGTTATTTCAATGGCAGTTTACCCAGAGTCAAAGGGTGATGAAGAAAAGATTATAAGTGGCCTTGTAAAACTCACAGACGAAGACCCAACATTCACAGTCACAAATAATTCCGAAACAAAACAAACCCTAATCAATGGTCAGGGCGAACAGCACATTGATGTTATAGTGAGCAAGCTAAAAACTAAATATGGTGTTAATGTTAGATTAGAAGACCCAATTGTTCCTTACAGAGAAACAATCCTCGGAAAAGCAACTGTTGAAGGAAAACACAAAAAGCAATCAGGCGGTCATGGTCAGTATGGTCATGTTAAGATTGAATTTGAACAAGGCATCACAGAGGATATGATATTTGAAGAAAAAATATTCGGCGGAAGTGTTCCTAAAAACTACTTCCCTGCAGTTGAAAAAGGGTTGAGAGATTCTTGCGCACATGGTGTTTTGGCAGGATACCCTGTTGTAAATCTTAAAGCAACACTTTTAGATGGTTCATATCACCCTGTTGATTCATCAGAGATGGCATTCAAAACTGCTGCATCAATTGCATATAAAGAAGGTCTAAAGCAAGCTAAACCAGTTTTATTGGAGCCAATCGGCGCTTTGAAAGTTTATATTCCTGAAAATATAATGGGTGATGTTATCGGCGACATCAACAAGCGCAGAGGTCAGATTATGGGAATGGGCGAAAGCGAATTGCCAGGACTAAATCTCGTTGAGGCTGAAGTTCCTGTTTCTGAAATGCACAAATATGCAACAGACCTTCGCTCAATGAGCCAAGGAAGAGGAAGTTTTACTTTTGAATTTACGAGATATGAAACAGCACCTTCAAATATTGCTGAAAAAGTAATCAGCCTCGCGGCGAACAAGAATGATTAATTGATCAGCCCTTTGGCTAATTTGCACAAAAAAATAAGCGGAAGAAATAATATTTTTTCTTTCGCTTTTTTACTTTGTTTAATGTTACTAATAAATTTTTTTTATTTTGTGAATTATTGGCATTACAATTTAGTCTAAAATATGTTACCATTATAGAGTAGTAAATTATATAGTCCATGGAAGGAGAAAATAAAAAATGGCAGATTTACAATTAAAAGGTATCTATAAAAAATATGCAGGCAATGTTACTGCAGTTAGTGATTTCACTCTTGACATAGAAGACAAAGAGTTCATTATCTTGGTTGGACCATCAGGTTGTGGTAAATCAACAACATTGAGAATGATTGCAGGTTTGGAAGAAATCTCTGATGGTGAATTGTATATAGGCGGAAAGCTTATGAATGATGTTGCTCCAAAGAACAGAGATATTGCGATGGTTTTCCAGAACTATGCTCTTTATCCTCATATGTCAGTTTACGAAAATATGGCTTTTGGTCTTAAATTGAGAAAGACTCCAAAGGATGAAATTGACAAGAGAGTTAAGGAAGCTGCTAGAATTCTTGACATCGAGCACTTGCTAGACAGAAAGCCAAAGGCTTTGTCAGGCGGTCAAAGACAGCGTGTGGCTTTGGGCCGTGCTATCGTTCGTGACCCTAAAGTTTTCTTGATGGACGAACCTCTCTCAAACCTTGATGCTAAACTAAGAGTTGCGATGAGAACAGAAATCAACAAGTTACATAAGAGATTGAACACAACTTTCATCTATGTAACTCACGACCAGACAGAAGCTATGACAATGGGTACAAGAATCGTTGTTATGAAAGACGGTTTCATTCAACAGGTTGACACTCCTGCTAACTTGTATCATCGCCCATGCAATATGTTCGTTGCAGGCTTTATCGGAAGTCCTCAAATGAACTTTATTAATGCAAATCTTGTTAAAAAAGATGATGGATTATATGTTGAATTCGGCGAAGAATCAGTATTGCTTCCTGAAAGCAAGGCTTCAAGAGCTGAAGTTCAAAACTATATCGGCAAAGAAGTTGTTGTTGGTATCAGACCTGAAGATATTCACGATGATGAAATGTTTGTTTCAAACAACTCAAAGTCTGTCGTTAAAGCAGATGTTGATGTAACTGAAATGATGGGTGCTGAAACTTACCTTTACTTGAAGATTGCTGGCACATCATTTACTGCAAGAGTTAATCAGCGTTCAACTGCAAAGATGGGCGACAAGATTGATATTGCATTTGATGCAAATAAGATTCACCTCTTCGATAAGGATACTGAATTGACAATCACAAACTAATTAGATATTAAAAAGTTGTGGCGTATGCCACAACTTTTTTTATCTTTCTTCCTCACACCTTAGCGCGTGAAGAGTTTTTCTTGCAAGCCAATAGCTGTTTTTATCCTCTTCAAGCTTTTTAAGCCAAAGCTCTTTATCGGTTATAATTCCTCTATATGCGAGTTCCCACACAATGTCATTAACCTCAATCAATTCCTTCAAATCATCACTTCCTATAACTCGTCTGACGCAAATCAAGCCTTTATTTTTTAGCTTTTCAGTTGATTTGGTGTCATATCTCTTTTTGCAATACTCTCTCATATTCTTGACAGTTCCGCCAACTCCCGAACCATGACCAAAAATCTGACCATTTCCTATATACATTTCAACATGGCCGACACCCTTTGTTCTCGAATTATCTGTGCCACGAAAATATAACAAATCTCCCTTTTTCATTTTCTTTTCATCAGGAATGCCTGCTATAATATCAATCTTCACATCTTTTGCTGTGTTTGATTTAATTTGTGCCTCGGTATTTGCACCGATGTGTATTCCAAACAATTTATAATACCAATACCAGACTGTGCCTGAACAATCGCCAAATCCTGCTTCAATCATAGTTCTTTTATTAATGTCCTGCGAATACTGATTTTTACCCTTTCTCGTCAAAGCCCTGCTAATTAGCAGTTCTCTTTTTTCATCATTTGTCAATTAAAATCACATCCTAAAAATTTAAAGTGTTTCTTTGCTTGTCGGATTATTCAAAATCCCAAACGCAACAAATAGCTCGCACGCCGAAATCAGGATTGTTTCAAATAGTTTTGAACAGCCTGTATCAATCACGCCCAATGCAATCAGCATTGAAATAATTTGCGTTCCAATGCTTATCCATAAAACCTTACTTTTAAATCTGTTTTGCATAATATCAATCCTTTCTGAATTAAAAAATCACCAAATTCCATCTTGCTGTTGTGGTGTAATTATATGTGACATACATCCACACCTCTAATCCCTCATCAGAAAAATTGAACGCAACATATTCGCCTGATGATTGCGAACCATTTATAGCTAATTTATACGACAGAGCATCTCCCCCTGTAGCATCAACTCGCTGAATATCGTGCAAAATTCCATGCATCAAAACCTTTGTTGCGCCCGGAAATATATTTTTAAAAACTACTCTTTTCCGCTTGTCCTTACCATCCTTATATTCCATATAAATACCTTCCATTGATTCCTCCTGGATGACATTGGCGCTGCATGGCAAAATTTTTGTTTTAGCAAACTCACGCATATCAGCTATGGTGTTACTTGACGAAATTTTAGCTAATTTAACACCATATTCCGAATTAAACTTTGTATCATCAGCCTCAACTAATATATCAATTCTGTTCATTGGTATGTTTCGATAAAAGCACACCCATATGTCACCACTTTGTGTCTTTCTCAATTCTGTTACCATCGCTGTAATATCATAAGGTTCTGAATCAATGGTAATCGTGCTTCCGTCAACCATAAAAGCATTACCTACACCGATTGTAAATTTTCCGTTTGCAGAGTCATATCCCACCTTGCAGGCATCTGGATTATACATCTCAACCCCAGGCTCTAAAAAACCCTTTACCGCTTCATTGAGTGAAACAAGTGGGTTGTCACCATTAGTATAGCTAAACAGCGAAACACCTTCAGTTGTCAGCTTTGAAAACACATTATTTATATCATCTGCACCATAAACACTATCGTCCATAAAACTATATATAACACTCACTATAATCGCTCCTTATCTAATTATTCACAGAGGGCATCTGCAGCAGTTGTTCGACAAGCTCGGTCGCAACATCATTTCCACCAAGTTCGTGGTAAGGCATATATAGCCTTTTCACATTCTCTTTTGCGTAAATCGGACAAACACCCTTCTTTTCATATTTGTTATAGCTATCAATTATTCTGTCACGCAAAAGTGCCTCGACTCCCCTTGCAACAGCCTTATATTTTATTTTATCATCAGAAATAGCTTTCATAATCTTTCTATGCCACATCGAAACAGCAGAAACTATCCCAACCGTAAACCAATCCATCCAATTTTCTGATATAAATTCCATCAATTCTGCAATCATTAGCCCTCTCCTCGACTTTTAGTTATTATATTTCTTTAAAATGGGTTCCTCATAGCTATCGGCAGTCGTCATTTTTATGTCCATTCCGTTAACTATATATTTTTGCATATCGGTAATTCCGCCATGTTTATAATAAAGAAGAACAATGTCCCCAATATTATAGTCAACTCCGAATTTTAGGTTTCTTAATCTTGATTGAATTTTCTTTGTTTCACTTTTTTTGAAAAGTTCATCAACTGCCTCGCTTTTATTTGAGCTTGTCAAAACGCAATCCCAATCATAAATTCCTGTCCTTTCTTCGTTCTTTATATAATACCAGCTTGTTTCTCCCTCATCGTCCTTAGAGTAACTCGGATACCAGCCTCCGTTTGC
>JAZNGS010000131.1:0-2623 GCA_045576555.1 Clostridia bacterium
TCGCCAATTCCGCCTGTTATACTTCCGTCAATCACAAGATTAATCACATTTTTCAAAAGTTCTATCAGAACTCCTGCCACAGGTCCTAATGCAAATGCACCTATTAAGGAAACTACATTACTCAAATCCAATTCATAAAACGGCGGTGCTATGAATGCAAGCGGAATTTTGATTAGGAAAAGTATTGTGGCAACTGCTGACAAAACTGCTACTGTGACCATTTTTTTTGTTTTTGAATTTTTCATAGATATTTCTCCTTTTTTTTTAAAATTAAAAAAACCCTGAACATTTCAGGGTAAAAAAGCATATAAAAAATACACTTCTTCCATCCGGACTTTAACCGTCGGTTTCGGAGTTTCACCGAATCAATGCCATTTGGCACTCGCAGACTTTAACTGCCGGTAGAGAATTTCACTCTGCCCTGAAGTTGTTTGTTATATTATATATCATATGCATAAATATTTCAATAGGTTTGAAAAAATTCTATAAAAAAACAAGTGACTGTAATTACAGTTCACTTGTCTTATCGTGATAACACTTTATTTGATATTGTTTATATCTCTGACTTGTCTTAAGGTGAGAGGACCTTTTTGCATTTTATCAGTTCTTATACAATTTTCGTCAAGTGTGTCAGCAACAGGGGAATCCAATGCAGTTGAAAGCATTATAATAATATCGCCTCTCGTTGCATATGAATTTAGTTGATTTTTTCCGTTCGTTCTGTCAAAAAGACATAAATCATCAGCCCAAAATTCTACACCCTCAGCATATCCACCGTTTTCCTCGATTAAAACTCCGTAATTGAGCATTCTTAATATCATTGTCGCAGCTTCTTTATAGGTCACATAATTATCAGGTCTGATAGTGTTGTCTTCATACCCTCGAATAATTGGAAAAGCCAAATCCTCATTGGACAGCATACATAGTTCTGTGAAAGCCCAATGACTTTGGGTTAAATCAGAAAATTCATTAGTGTCAGGTATGAGATTATTTCCGTAAAGTATTCGACAAATAAAAGCCGCCATTTCTGCTCTTGTAACATTATATTCAGTGTGTATTTCTCCGTCAGGATAGCCTTTTAATATGTTTGATGATAATAAATCATTAATGGATTCTTCTAAGGATTTTTTATTGTTTATAACATCAGATGAGTGTTCATCAAGATAGTTTAATATGGCATCTGCAGGTTTACCTACAAAATCCAC
This sequence comes from Clostridia bacterium, assembly GCA_045576555.1. Classification (GTDB taxonomy): domain Bacteria; phylum Bacillota; class Clostridia; order UBA1381; family UBA1381; genus RGIG1988. The sequence continues at coordinate 1,206 of JAZNGS010000131.1, forward strand.
ACCGGAAACGGATACGATTTCGCCTGTTTCGTCGTTGTAGGACACACCCTCGCTTGAATATGCAGTTATATGTAAGGATAGTAAGAGTGTTAATATTATTGCTAGTGATTTTTTCATATGTTTATACCTCATTTTCCAAAATATATATCCTTATAAGTTGTTTTCTCTATAGTTTCATAGGTATTTTTGTTTGTTGAGAAATTCATTTCGTTAACATACATAATGGGAGTATTTAGCGCATTATTTAGTATTGTAACTGCATCTGCTCTTGTGATTTCTTCGTCATAAGCAAATTCTTTGTCAGATACGATACCCTTATTAATCGCTGCATCTATATAACCGTCAGGATATTCGCCGAGTTCTTCTGCGAATGTCTGGCAAGAAATCATACACATTATCATTTTTATATATTCCTGATATGTGATATTATTGTTTGGACGGAAAGTGTTATCATCATATCCTGTGATAATATCATATTTATTGGCACTCATAATGTAATTGTATGCCCAATGTTCAGATGTAAGGTCACCAAACTTTGAAAGAGTTATACCTGATGAGTTACTGTTCCTGCCGTTTTCTAAAGTCCTTGTAATGATTGCACAAACTTCAGCTCTTGTCAGCTTATTTTCAGGCTTGAATGTTCCATCTTCATATCCGTTTATTATGCCAAAGGACATTAATTCTCTGACAGCATTTTCTAATTGTGTGTTATTCTTAATATCTTGAAAGTTTTCTGCATTTACAGTAAATGAACAAATAAGTACAGATAAAATTAGAATTAAAGATAATATTTTTTTAGTCATTTTCGTCCCTCCTATTCAATAAACCCCGTTTTAATACTACCGCTTATAGTTTGGTTTTTCAAAAAGGTTGACAACATTAATCTGTAATCAGTTCCTCCTAAAAGACCTGTGAATGTAATCTCTTTACCGTCAAACATAACACCACAGGGCGGTGTCAGGTAACGATGTCCGTTTTCATCATCCATTATGTAAAGTGAAACAAAGTAAAATTCGTCTTTGGGTGCATCATTTAAAGTAAGTGTAATTGTATTTTCGTTATTGCCAAGGGGAATTACATTATCCACTTTACTTTCTGATGTGTATGGAGTTTTGAATGCTCGGCGTTGTGGATATACAAAGGTTCCATAGTTTTCAAAGGTAATTGTGTTTTCTTCCTGTGCATTGCAAGGAAAAGCAGTAAATGACAAAACCATAATTGCAGATAATATTTTTATAATCATTTTTTTCATAGAAATATCTCCTTTCTCATTTAAAAACAAAATATTAACACTATAACTATGATGCACTTTTCAACTCCTTATAAAATATTTTAGTGTTATTAAAATGTTTTGCATAATTATATATTATTTGTAATATTTTGTCACGTGCAAATAATATTGCAAAAATAGAATGTTT
>JAZNGS010000132.1:0-5986 GCA_045576555.1 Clostridia bacterium
ACATCCCAGAGGACTCATTCAAATTCGATAAAATTAATGAATGCACTCAAAATTTCCAACAAGGAAATAAATATAAAAGAAGCTTGCATAAGACATTTTGAGGACATTGGACACGACATAAATGTTCACGACCTCACCTATGAAAATACACAAGCAAGAGAGAGAACTCAAGTTCTAATGGATTATGCAGGAAAGGTTGGTGGTCTTGTTGTCGGTACAGGTGATTTGAGCGAATTGGTGCTTGGCTGGTGTACCTATAACGGTGACCATATGAGTATGTATTCAGTAAACTGCGGAGTTCCAAAAACACTCATTCCATATATTCTTGCAAGCATTATAAAAAAAGATATCTTCCCTGAAGCATCCGAAGTTCTAAAGGATATTGTTGATACTCCAATAAGCCCTGAACTACTCCCTCCTGATGATAACGGAAACATCTCACAAGCAACCGAAGATATTGTCGGACCATATGAGTTACACGATTTCTTCTTGTATTATATTTTGAGATATGGTTTTGAGCCTGCAAAGGTGTATTATCTTGCACAACTTGCCTTTAATAATGTATATGATAAAATAACAATATTAAAATGGCTCAAAAACTTCTACAAAAGATTTTTCACTCAACAATTTAAGCGCAGCTGTCTGCCTGACGGAGTAAAAATCGGAAGTGTCGGAATTTCACCAAGAGGCGATTTGAAGATGCCATCAGATGCATCAGGAAAAATATGGATTGATGAAATCGAAAAATTAATATAACTAAAATGTTCCCAAAATCTTGAACTTATCAAGATTTTGGGAACATAATTTTTTGTAGTTAATATTGACATTTATACTAAATTCAAGTATAATGACTTATGATTAAAATGACATCGGGGTGTAGCGCAGTTGGTAGCGCACACGTCTGGGGGGCGTGGTGCCGCAGGTTCAAGTCCTGTCACTCCGACCAAATCGGAACAAGTTATACTTGTTCATATTTTTTATTGGATATTTTAAAGCATCCAATTATACTATTGATATTTTTTTTGCTATATGGTATACTTATATAGAATAAAAAGTAAAGGAGGATGTTATGCTTAAAAACATAAATGATAATGTGCTTTTGGCAATAGACAAAATCAATCGTCTTGGCAATCGTGCTTACCTCGGCGGAAATACTGTCAGAGAGCTTATTACAAATGACACCTCCTCGGTTTATATTATTATAACCGATGCTTCACAAAAGAAAATTAAAACTATGTTTCGCAGAGTGACGGATTGTCCTGACAAAAAGAACTGCTTAAGAGTCATAGAAAATCAGATAGTCATTGAAATGTACTGCATTTCGGAAAACACTGATTTTGACACATTTTTAAAAGATGTGCTTTCAGGCTTTGACTTCACAATAAATTCAATGGCATATTCAACTACTGATGGTATACTCGATATTTTCGGAGGTCTTGATGACCTTAAAAATAAATCTGTCCGTTTGATACAACAATCAGAACAGATGCTTGCAGAAAAATCAATCAGAATGTTAAGGGCAGTCCGATATTGCGCACAGCTCGGCTATAAAATTGACAAAACAACTGCCCAACTTATAAAAAAATGCTCAATGCTTATAAAAAGGTCTTCAAACGATAAAATCAGAGAAGAACTTGATAAAATACTATTGTCTGATCAGCCGCAAGAAATTATGCTACTACACGAACTCGGACTTATGCACTACATCCTTCCTGAGGTTGATTTGTGCTTCTTCTCACCACAGAGAAATAAATACCACATATACAATGTCGGAGAACATATTATCCACGCAGTCAAAAATTCCCCAAATGAACTTATTGTCCGTTGGGCTGCACTTTTGCATGATATCGGCAAGCCCGACTCAAAGAGCATTGATTCAAATGGCATAATTCACTTTTATGGGCACCATCGACATAGTGTCAGACTTGCTTCCGATATATTAAGAAAATTCAGATTTGATAATCAGCAGCAAAAAGATATTCTCACATTGATTGAAAACCACGATGTCAGGATTGAACCATCTTTAATTGCTGTAAAAAAAATGATGAGCAGAACAGGTCCTGAACTCTTTTCAAAGCTATTATTGCTTCAGGAGGCTGACAACAAAGCAAAAAACCACAAATATTTGCGTGAAAAACTCAATAAGATTAATGAGGTACGACAGCTTTCCTTAAAGGTTATCGCTGAACGACAGCCTTATCGTATCTCTGATTTGGTCTTAAACAGCAGAGATTTGGGTGCTTTGGGAATCAGAACAGGCAGAGAAATTGCAGACACTCTCCAGACACTTTTAGACGAGGTTTTAATTAACCCCGACCTTAACACAAAGGAATATTTAATATCACAAGCAAAAAAGAACAAAAACAGAAAAAGAAGCCGAAAGTAAACTCGGCTTCTTATTTTTATCCTTCTATATGTCTACCCAAAAATCCTGCTGCTGACTCTGCTAATTTTGATTCAACCTCGCTCATCTGTTCCCCGTCATTCATAACAAATATAACAGAACCAATTGTATCTCCCTCCGACACTATCGGAACAACCACACCTGCACTATATTTCTCAACTCCGTCAGCTATTGAAAGCGAGTCGCTTGTGTTATTTGACTTAAATGCTGCCTTTTCAGTCATTACATTTTCAATTTCTCTTGAGACTCTCTTCTCCATCAATTCCTTTTTAGGTATCCCTGAAACTGCTATGATGCTGTCACGGTCTGTTATACAAGCACCCTTTCCCGTGGTTTTTGCAAGAGTTTCTGCATAATTAACAGCAAAATCTCCCAATTCACCGATTGGTGAGTATTTCTTAAAAATAACCTCCCCATCTTTTTCGGTAAAAATTTCCAATGGGTCTCCTTCACGAATTCTCATAGTTCTTCTTATTTCTTTTGGTATAACAACACGACCTAAATCGTCTATTCGCCTTACTATTCCTGTTGCTTTCATTAATAATATCCCTCCAAATTATTTGTCAAATTATTTGATATGTAGTCATATTATGTGTTGTTTAGAGAATTTTATACAATTTGTTTTATGCAATTTAGAAAAAATAAACATATTAAAATTCAATTTTTTATTTTATTCTTTTAAATGTCACAATAATTAGTCTAAAACTATTGATTTATAAATAGTTTTGTGATAAAATTAAAAGATAATGAAAATAGGGGTGATATTATTGCAAAAAAGACTAAACATTTTCTGCGGTCACTATGGCAGTGGCAAAACAGAGGTATCACTAAACTTTGCAATAAATCTTGCAAAGGAAGGCAAAAAGGTAACCATTGTTGATATGGATATTGTCAATCCTTATTTTCGCACCGCTGATGCAAGAAAAATCTTAAAAGATTACGACATAGAGTTAATTGCATCGGAGTTTGCAAATTCTAATCTTGATATTCCAACTATTCCGCAAGAGGCGAAGAAAGTGTTTTATGACACTGACAGAATTATTATTTTTGATGTAGGCGGAGATGATGACGGAGCATTTGCACTCGGTCAGTTTAATGCTTTTTTTCAAAAAGAAGATTATAATATGACTTTGGTTGTTAACACAAAACGCCCGTTAACGGGTGACAAAGACGAGCTTTATGATATGGCAAGAGCCATTGAAACTGCATCAAGGCTTAAATTCACCGATATTGCAAACAACACTAATATAGGAAAGCTTACTGACAGCAAAACATTGATGTCTGATTATGACGAGATAATTTCTTTATCAGAAAAGCTAAATCTTCCAATAAGTATGCAATGCGGTCTTGATATTGCCTTACAAGACTTGCCTGAAGAATTTGCAAAAAATAAATTCCCTATGCAAATCTATATAAAAATGCCTTGGGAAATATGATGTTGTAAACAAATCAAGAAAGGATTGATATAGAGTGAACAAAGTTACATTTCGTGAAGAAAGATGCAAAGGCTGTGAACTATGCGTTAATGCCTGTCCGAAAAAAATTATTGCTATTGCAAAGGACAGATTGAATGCCAAAGGCTTCAGCCCTGCAATGATTACAGATCAGGAAAAATGTATTGGCTGTGCTTTTTGTGCGACTGTTTGTCCTGATGTTGTAATAACTGTTGAAAAAGATGTATAAAAAAAGGATGTGAAAATAATGAGTGAAAAGGTTTTAATGAAAGGAAACGAGGCTATCGGCGAAGCTGCAATCCGTTCAGGCTGCAGACATTTCTTTGGTTATCCGATAACACCTCAAACAGAGCTTTCTGCTTATATGGCAAAGAAAATGCCAAAAATCGGTGGAGTTTTCTTACAGGCAGAAAGTGAAGTTGCTGCAATAAATATGGTTTACGGTGCCGCAGGTGCAGGTGCAAGAACTATGACAAGTTCTTCAAGCCCTGGTATCAGTTTGAAAGCAGAAGGTATCTCTTACATAGCAGGTGCTGATTTGCCTTGCGTTATTGTTGATATTGTAAGAGGTGGTCCCGGTCTTGGCGGTATTCAGCCTGCACAGTCAGACTATTTCCAGGCGACAAAGGGCGGCGGTCATGGCGACTATCACCTAATCGTTTTTGCTCCTAACTCTGTTCAGGAAATTGTTTCTTTGACTGCAGATGCGTTCAACAAGGCTGATGAATACAGAATGCCTGTTATGATTTTGGGTGATGGTACTTTAGGACAAATGATGGAGCCTGTTGACTTCGATTCAGTCCCTGCTCCATGTGAGGCAGACAAGTCATGGGCAACAACAGGTACTAATTTAAAAAGAGAACACAACATTATCAATTCATTATATCTTTCACCTGATGAACTCGAAAAAACAATCATTGAGCGTCAGGCAAGATATGATATCATAAAAGCAAACGAACAGCGTTGGGAAGAACACGACACTGAAGATGCAGATATTATTGTTACTGCATATGGCACAACAAGCCGTGTTGTTGAGTCTGCTGTTAAAACTGTTCGTGCTGAAGGATTGAAAGTCGGAGTTATCAGACCTATCACACTCTGGCCATTCCCTGAAAAGCCTTTTATAAAGGCAGCTGATACTGCAAAGGCATTCCTTTCAGTTGAAATGAGCATGGGACAAATGGTTGAAGATGTTAAATTGGCTGTTAACGGAAAAGCTCCTGTTCATTTCTTTGGAAGAACAGGCGGTATCATTCCGACACCTGCAGAAATTGCAGACAAAATCAGAGAAATTGCAGGAGGTTTAAAATAATGGCTATTGTATTTGAAAAACCACACGCATTAACAGACGCACCATTTCACTACTGCCCTGGTTGTACTCATGGCATCTGCCACAGATTAGTTGCAGAAGTTTTGGACGAGCTTGGTGTTGAGGGAAATACTATCGGTGTTGCACCTGTTGGATGTGCTGTTATGGCATATAACTATTTTAACTGCGATATGCAAGAAGCGGCTCATGGTCGTGCTCCTGCTGTTGCAACAGGTATTAAGAGAGTTCACCCTGACAAAGTTGTTTTCACATATCAGGGCGATGGTGACCTTGCTGCTATTGGTACTGCTGAAACAGTTCACTCAGCAACAAGAGGCGAAAATATCACAATTATTTTTATTAACAATACAATTTATGGTATGACAGGCGGTCAGATGGCTCCAACCACACTTGCAGGTCAGGTTACACAAACCTCCCCTTATGGTCGTGATACCAAAACTCAAGGAAATCCAATCAGAGTATCCGAAATGCTTGCTACTCTTGATGGCCCAAGCTATATTGCAAGAGTTTCTTTGGACACAGTTCCAAACATCAAAAAGGCAAAAGCTGCTATCAAAAAAGCATTCCAGAACCAGATTGAAGGCAAAGGATTCTCACTAGTTGAAGTGTTATCAACTTGTCCTACTAACTGGGGAATCTCACCTACCGAAGCTATCAAGAGATTGCAAAATGATATGAGTCCACATTATCCTTTGGGAGTATTTAAAGATATTGATGCAGAGGAGGCAAAGAACAATGACTAATAATATTATTATTGCCGGCTTCGGCGGTCAGGGTATCCTCTTTGCAGGAAAAATT
>JAZNGS010000133.1:0-1761 GCA_045576555.1 Clostridia bacterium
AAATAAATGTGTTTACATAGACCTATATCCGTGCTAAAATGATATTGAAGTGCGTTCCACTCCGCCGGCATTAACTCTCATATTTTATTATTATGAGGTGTTAAAAAATGAAAAAATTATTTTTAGTATTAGTTAATACAATTATATTATTAGGATTTGCCGCTTCGGTTTTAGCAATATCATTATCGGAATTTGATGGTCAGACTGTTAACAACTACACACTTTCAGAAGGCATTCTTGACCTTAATGGACAAACAATGTATGTAGATGGTGATTTTCTCCATGCAGGCGGCACGCTTAATCTTGGCAACGGTCAACTTGTGATATCCGGGAATTATCACATCACATCCGCAGATGGTGGCACTTGTTCCGCAATTTTAAAAATGATGAATGAAAACGGTCGAATTACTGTATATGGTGATTTCATCATAGATACTAACAACGATAATGAAAACGGATATAATTATTTGACAGCTGGAACTCTTGAAGTTAAGGGAGATTTTACTCAAAAATCAACAACTTATTCGTATGACTATACATCACATAACTTTTCTACCGCAGGAACCCACACAGTAATACTTTCAGGAACAGGTGAGCAAATAGTTTCATTTGAAGACCCGACATGTTCTTATTTCACTAATTTAAATGTAACAAATCAAAGCGGTCTTGTGAATTTTGAAGAATTGCCAATTCAAGGTAATTTGCAGAGCGACCTGATTTCCGATTATGACATCAACTTATACAACTTTAATCTTACACTAAACGGACATACAATAGACGCTCCAAATTTAATTTTAAAAAGTGGCGGAACAATAGTTCTTGGAAATAATGTAGAAATTGACGCAAATCTTTTGCAGTATGCAGGCACTATCAACCTCACAGGAAATGTAGAAATAACAGGCAATTATCACATTATTAGCGCAGATGGCGTCACTTGTTCTGCAATTTTAAAGATGAAAGACATAAATGGTCATATGATTGTATATGGTGATTTTGTTACAGATACTGATAATTATAACGAATATGGATATAATTATTTGACTGCAGGCGCTCTTGAGCTCAAAGGAGATTTTTCTCAAAAATCAACCTCTTATTCGTTTAACTACACATCATATAACTTTTCCACCACAGGAACTCACACAGTTATACTATCAGGAACAGGTGAGCAGATAATCTCATTTGAGGACCCGACCAATTCTAACTTCAATATTTTGATTAATAATAATACAGACGGAGTTGTGTTTGCAACTAACTATAGCTACAATCAACTACAAACAACATATCCATTTTATTTTCCAACTGCAAAGTATATCAAAGAAACTAATAAAATCAATGCCAATGTTACTCTTAATGAAAATTTGCAAAGTTTAAATGGAATAGTTGCAATTTCTTTATATGACGAAAACGAAAAATTAATAGAATGTCGCATTAAAGAACTCTCAGAGCTTGAAACACAAACTTTTAATGGTATTAATAATTACGATGGGAATTATATAGTTAAAGCATTTTATTGGCAAAATCTAACCTCTATAACTCCATTATATCCCTCTATTCAAAGAGAATTAACAACAAGATAAAATTTACATTTTAATGACATAAAAAAATACAATAGGCTTTTTGCCTGAAGTAGTCAATACTTTGTAGACACAAAAAAGAATATTTTAAGCTGCCTGTTCAAGTCTGTATTGAACAGGCGGTTTTCTTTTTAGTTTTCGCATAGGTTTTATGTAGTTAAAATAATATACTGTTTCATCAATGACT
>JAZNGS010000134.1:0-2871 GCA_045576555.1 Clostridia bacterium
GTTGCTGCAAATCTTCCATATTATATTACTACACCAATAATAACAAGCTTATTGGAAGGTGGGTATGATATTGATAATATTGTTGTAATGGTGCAAAAAGAGGTTGCACAAAGATTTTGCGCAAAGCCAGGTTCAAAGGAATATGGAGCAATCAGTGTCTTGTGTAATTATTACACAGAGCCTGAAATAATTTGTAATGTACCTGCATCAAGTTTTTATCCTGCACCAAAGGTTGATTCGGCAGTTGTTCGGATGAAAGTTTGCAAAAAGCCTAATATTGATGTTATTAATGAAAAGCTTTTCTTTAAGGTTGTAAAAGCATCATTTGCAATGAGAAGAAAAACACTTTTGAATTGCTTATCAAATGGTTTTGCAAAGGATAAACAAACAATAGAAGAAATTTTAAAATCCTTGGAAATTGAACCAACGGTTAGAGGTGAACGGTTAGGAATTTTTGAATTTGCTAAAATTGCTGATGAATTTGAAAAAAATGGAATAAAATAAAAAAATGAGCTGTGAGTTTTACCAAAACTTACAGCTTGATTTTTTGCATAAAATAGTGTAGTATAGTATTTGTGGTTAACATAAAACACATATTATCGTAAACCACGAAATTATTTATATTCGGATTAAATTCCGGGAAAGTGAGGATACAATATGAAATCTATCAAAAACATTGTTATCGGTGTTTTGGCTGCAGCCTTCACAATGGCTCCAATGTCAGCGTTGACATCATATGCATCAATACTTCCTGAAGAAGTAGCAGGCACAAGATTTGAAGAGCCTGTTCAGATATTGGCTGCGTTGGACATCATGGTCGGAGACGATGATGGCAAATTCAGACTTGACGATAACATTAAAAGGTCAGAGGTTGCCAAGATGGCAATTCATGCATTAGGATTAGAGGAAATTGCTGATTCAAATAAAGGTGAATCAAGATTCCCTGATGTATCAATTAACCACTGGGCAAACGGATATATCAATCTCGCAACTGCACAAGGGCTAATCGAGGGTGACGATAACGGAAACTTCAGACCAAACGATTCAATCACTTATGCAGAAGCTATGGCTATTTTTGTAAGAGCTTTGGGTTATGAACCGATGGCAGAAGACAAGGGTGACTATCCTAACGGACATGTTGTTGTTGCAGGAAGCATTGGTCTTACAAAGTATGTTCAAGGTTCAACAAACACTCCTATAACAAGAGGAAATGTTGCATTCTTGACAAATAATGCATTGACAGTTGGTTTGATGGAGAAAGTTGGTTATGGTAATAACGCTTCTTATGAAATCACTGACAAGACATTACTAAAAGACAAACTTGATGTAACAAAGCACACAGGTCAGATTAATGCTATTCCTTATACAAGCCTTGATGGTGATTCAAATCTAAACGATAATGAAATCAAAATAGGTGAAACAGTATATGAAACTGCATATAATATGAACAACTTGTTTGGTTATAATGTAACTTATTATTTAAGATCAAACGATGATGGCGATGTAATAATTCTTGCTATGCCTCAAAAAGACCAGAACTCAACAGTAACAATTGATGCTGACTTGTTTGAGGGCATCACAACAAAAGGTGAGAAAAAAGCAGTTGAATATTATGAAAAAGAAAATTCAACAAAGACAACTATCACAGCATTGGAAGACGCTGCAAAGCTTATCTACAACGGAAAAGCTGCAGAGTTGACAGATGAAAACCTTGATATAACAGGTAAATCAGGTGAAATGACACTTCTTGATACTGACAGAAATGGTATTTATGATATCGTGTTTGTTACAGACTACTACAATATAGTAGTTGAAGAAGTAACATCATCAGGTAAAATTGTTGATAAGTATGGTGCTCCTACAATCAAACTTGGTGACGATGAAAATGTAAGCTACAGAATTTTAAGAGGCTTGCAGACAATCGAAGTAAAAGACCTTAAAGAATATGATGTACTTTCAGTAGCAGAAAGTAAGGACAGCGAATTGTTTGACATCAAAGTTTCTAACGAAACTGTGAACGGAAAAGTTACCGGTAAAGATGCAGAAGGCGTCTATATTTCAGGTAAGAAGTATAAGATAGCTTCAAACTACCCTGAAGAAATCACAATGGGTACAGAGGGCGTGTTCTATCTTGATATCGAAGGAAAGATTGCCGCTATTAACGACAAGGTTGTTGTAAGCGATAACTACGGATATCTTATAAGAGCATATGCATCAGATGAAACAGAAAAGGCAACATTCAGAATTTTCACAAAGGACGGTAAAGATGTAACATTTACTGCAAATGAGAAAATCAAATATAATGGTGCAACAGGTCAAAAAGCATTTGATGTTGTTGATAACTTTATCGAAGACGGAAAAACTGTTAAACAGCTTGTAACCTATACAACGAACTCAGCAGGAAACCTTACTGCAATCTACACCGCAGAGGATAATACTGCTACAGGTGCAGCAAAAGACGGTAAATTCACACTTGACTACAAGATTGACGAAGCAGTCTTTAATGCAAAGACAAACAGTCTTGGTTCTATCAGATTGACAGAAGAAACACACATTTTCGATATTCAGGAAGATGTTGCTGATTACAGCATTGCAGATATCAAAATGTTTGAAGACAAACAGAAATACAATATAATGGTATTTGATATAACAGAAGAATTTACTGCAAAAGCAATTATAGTAACAAATGCAGAGTTCCAGACAAATTCACAAGCTCCTATCGCAGTTGTAGATAGAGTAACTACTGAAATTAATGAGGACGATGAAGAAACAGATAAGCTTTTCGCTTTCGTAAACGGTGAAAAGGTAGAAGTTCTTGCAGAAGATACAGGAATACTCGTTAAGGGTGATAGTGCAGCATTGGAAAATGGT
>JAZNGS010000135.1:0-2686 GCA_045576555.1 Clostridia bacterium
GCAATCACCTCTCCCTCATTTTCCATAAGTTCTGCAAGATGTGTTGTTTTGCCGCCAGGTGCCGCGCACATATCAAGCACTTTTTCATTTTTTTGAGGGGACAAAACCAAAGATGCCATCATAGCAGAAATATCCTGTGCAATAACCTTACCGCTTTTATATATTTCACTCTTTCCCACATCAAATCCGTCACAAACTAATGCATTGTCATAAAGTGGTGAAATTTTAAAACCCTCATTATCTTTTATCAGTTCATCAGCAGTAGTTTTTATAGTGTTTACTCTTAAAATTATTTTTGAGTCCTTATTCATTTCCTCAAGCAACTCTTTTGTGAATTCCACTCCAAAATCATCGCACCATTTTTTGCAAAGTTTTTCAGGATATGAATATTTTACAGATAAATTTAATATCTCATCGTCCGGATATTTGATTTCATTTCTTGTAACACTTCTTAAAATTCCATTAACAAACCCGGCACTTGCACCATGTCCATATCTTTTTGCAAGTTTAACGCTTTCATTAACAGCCGCTGACTCGGGAACTTTATCCATATATTCTAACTGATATATTCCCATTTTTAATATGATTAAAATATATTTTGAAATCTTTTTGAGTTTGATTTTTGAAAACTGCGAGATTATATACTCCAATGTGAGTTTTCTTGAAACAACTCCATAAACAATTTTTGTTATAAACCCCTTATCAACAGGTGAAAGGTCCTGATTTTTCAAAAATGCATTTTTTAAAGCCATATTGGAATATGCACCATTATATTCTATTTCATATAAGATATGCATAGCCAAATCTCTTGCATTTTTCAATCAAACCCCTCCTAATCATCTCGTCTTCCGTTTAATATCAGTAAAAATCTCAATATCTGCAAAGCTGTTGCTGCAACCGCTGCAACATAAGTCATAGCAGCAGCTCTTAACACTTTTTTTGCAGGTCCAACTTCATCTTCATATAGCATCATTGATTCATCAAGAATTGAAATTGCGCGTCTGCTTGCATTAAATTCAACAGGCAGTGTCACAACCTGAAATACTAATGTCAATGAAAACAACAATACTCCAAGATAAGCTAACCCAGTTGCACCCAATATCAATCCAAGAATGAAAAGAGGCATTGATAAAGCATTTCCTATATTAACAACAGGCACAATTGAATTTCTTATTTTAATCGGTGCATATCCGACTGCGTGTTGAACTGCGTGTCCTGCTTCATGAGCCGCAACTCCTACCGCTGCAACTGAACTATCATCATATGTGGCATCGGAAAGTCTAATCACTCCTGCCCTTGGGTCAAAATGGTCAGTTAAATTTCCTGATACTCTTTCAATTCTTATATGCTGCAATCCATTCATATCAAGAACGCGTCTTGCAGCATCTCTTCCAGTAATTCCTCTTTGTGTCTTTTGTTTTTTGTATTTATTAAATGTCATATTTACTCCAAAAGATGCAAACATTGACAAAAGCAATGCAATCACTACAAGAATATATGTCGGGTCCCAAATAGGATAAAAATACATTTTTCTCTCTCCTTATTTTAATACTTCTCCAATTTCTATTGTATGGCCTAATAAATAATCATCAATGCTCATTCTTTTTCCGCCTGGAAACTGAACTACTCTAATCCACATACCGCCGTCAGCACACTTTACCAACAAGCCTTTTCCCTTTTCATAGCGGATTATCTGGCCATTTTCTCCATTCAGCACTTCATCGCTTTTTCTTGCTTCTATAATCTTTACTATTTCGTCTTTATAGCTTGTATATGCCATCGGCCAGGAATTCATACCGCAGATAAATTTGGAAATTTCATTTTTTGTTTTGTTCCAATCTATCCTTGCATTTTCCTTTGATAGCATTGGTGCATATGTGTGCTCATCGTGATTTTGTGCCACAGGTTCAATTTCATCAATTTTTTCTATCGTTTGACAAAGTACCTTTGCTCCAAGTTTTGATATTCTTTCAAATAACTCCTCCGAGGTTTCATACTCACCTATTTTCACTTTTTCGGATATCAGCATATCGCCTGTATCAAGTCCTGCATCCATTTTCATTGTTGTCACACCTGTATATTCCTCACCATTTATAACTGACCACTGAACAGGTGCTGCACCTCTGTATTTAGGTAAAAGTGATGCATGCATATTAATACACCCAAATTTTGGATAATCCAAAACATATTGAGGTAATATTTTTCCGTATGCCACAACTGCAATCAAATCAGGTTTATACTCATCAAGTATTGGTTGTAGCTCACCATTTTTTAAGCTTTCAGGCTGATATACACAAATTCCGTTTTTTTGAGCCTCCGCTTTAACTTCTGTGGGAACAAGCCTATGACCTCTGCCCTTTGGCTTGTCTGGTTGAGTCACTGCACAAACAACATTAAAACCATTTTCAACTAAAGCCTTTAATGATTCTGCAGCAATGTCAGGCGTTCCCATAAACATTATCTTTAAATCTTTCATTTTATTCCTCATTATTATCAAATTCAATGACTCTGTCTAAAAACAATTTTCCGTCAAGATGCTCACATTCGTGGCAAAATGCTCTTGCAAGCAATTCGGTTCCTTCATAGATTACTTCATCCATATTCTCATCCAGCGCTTTTACTTTCACATAATTCGGTCTGGTTACCACGCCATACTTTCCCGGCACACTAAGGCATCCAAGTCGGA
>JAZNGS010000136.1:0-3601 GCA_045576555.1 Clostridia bacterium
ACGGAAAACTCACTGTTATTTGTATGAAGGGTTGCGAGGAGCTTGCAGATAAGATTGATTTTTATCTCAAAAGATTCCGTGCAGAATTTGAAGAAGAGGAAACCTATATCGCAAAGATTAAATGTCCCCGTTTCGGTTCGGGCGAAGCAAAGTGCGTGCTCAATGAAACCGTAAGAGGAAACGATGTTTTTATAATCTGCGATGTATTCAATCACGGTGTTACATACAAAATGTACGGAAGAGAAAATCATATGAGCCCTGATGACCATTATCAGGATTTAAAGAGAATTATTGCTGCTGCAAGCGGTAAGGCAAGAAGAATTACAGTTATTATGCCTATGCTCTATGAGGGCAGACAGCACAGAAGAACATCAAGAGAATCACTTGACTGTGCTTTGGCTTTACAGGAATTAGTTAATATGGGTGTGTCAAATATTATTACATTTGATGCTCACGATGCAAGAGTTCAAAACGCAATTCCGCTAAATGGTTTTGATGATGTTCAAACAACATATCAGATGATTAAGGCTTTAACAAGAGCTGTTCCTGATATTTCCTTCGACAAAGACGATACCATTGTCATCTCTCCTGATGAAGGCGGAATGGCAAGATGTATGTACTACTCATCAGTTTTGAAAATTGATTTGGGTATGTTCTATAAGAGAAGAAATTACTCTGTCATTATTGATGGCAAAAACCCAATCGAAGCTCATGAATATCTTGGACGAGATGTCAAAGGCAAAGATGTTATGATTGTTGATGATATGATTTCAAGTGGCGAATCTGTTTTGGATATTGCAAAGAAATTAAAAGCACAAGGCGCAAAGAGAATTTTTATTTTCACAGCATTCGGTCTTTTCTGCAATGGTCTTGACAAATTTGACGAGGCATATAAAAACGGAGAAATCACAAAGGTATTCACAACCAACTTGATTTATCGTATGCCTGAATTAGCAGAGCGCGAATGGTATTATAATGTTGATATGTCAAAATATATCTCAATCCTTATAAACACTCTTAACCATGACGATACATTAAGTCAGTTGCTCGTTCCTGTAACAAGAATTGAAAGCTTGTTGGAAAGAAGAGAAGCAGAGAAAAATAACAAATAATTTATAAAGTCAACAGAAATATTCTGATGACTTTTTTATAAAATTAGTTTTTTTAGGAATACTACCTATAAAAAGGAGTGTTTTAAATGGGATTTATATTTAGTATAATAGCAGGTGCGGCAATGAGTATCCAAGGCGTTATGAATACTCGGTTGAGTGATAAGATAGGGCTTTATGAATCAAATGTATTTGTTCAAGGAACTGCATTTTTGTTTTCACTAATAGCAGTCGCCTTACTTGGAAAGGGAAACTTCAAAGATATTACGCAGGTCAACAAGTTCTATCTGTTAGGAGGCTTAATCGGTTTAGTAATCACTATAACAGTTATGCTTGGTGTCGGAAAACTTGGTCCGACAGTTGCAATTTCAACAATCCTTATTTCACAGCTTTTTGTTGCAGCACTAATTGATGCATTTGGGATTATGGGCAGCGAAAAAGTTGCATTTGGCTGGACGAAATATCTTGGAATTGCACTAATGACTGCAGGCGTTCTTATTTTCAAAAAGACATAAAAAAATACTCCAAAAATTCTTTTGGAGTATTTTTAATTTTATTAAACACCGCTGTAAGCTGAAAAACCTCCGTCAACAGGAACAACTATTCCGTCAACAAATGTTGCTCCGTCTGACAATAACCATAACAATGTGCCAGAAAGTTCTTCAGTTTTTCCAAACCTTCCCATAGGAGTACTTCCTATTATCTTCTTTGAGCGCTCTGTGTAATTGCCTTGTTCATCAAAAAGCAATGCTCTGTTCTGCTCGGAAACGAAAAATCCCGGTGCAAGCGCATTAACTCGGATACCAACCTTTGCAAAGTGAACCGCAAGCCATTGTGTGAAGTTTGAAATAGCTGCCTTTGCACCGCTATATGCAGGTATTCTTGTCAAAGGACAAAATGCATTCATTGATGAAATATTGATAATATTACCGTCTTTAGAGTCAATAAGGTCAGGAGCAAATACTTGTGTTGGAAGCAATGTTCCAACAAAGTTAAGATTGAAAACAAACTCAATTCCTGATTGGTCTAAATCAAAAAATGATTTCACATCTTCCCTGTTTTCATCGCCAAGTTCATAATAATCTTTTGATGTAGTTCCCTTTGGATTGTTTCCACCGGCACCATTTAAAAGAATATTAACAGTTCCAAGTTTTTCATTAACAATTTTCTTTGCAGCTTCAAGGCTTTCTTTTTGCAAAACATTTGCACCGACTGCTATCGCAACTCCGCCAGCCGCATTAATCTCATCAGCAACTTTCTTTGCATTTTCCTCGTTCAAATCAAGTATTGCAACTTTAGCACCACACTGAGCAAGAACTTTAGAAAATCCTGCACACAAAACTCCGCCGCCACCTGTTACAACGCAAACCTTATTACTTAAATCAATTTCAAAAGGTAATTTCATATTATTTTCCTTCTTTCTCTAATGCTTCCCAAATTCCTGCTATATACATAGCACCCAACGCTCTGTCATATAAACCATATCCAGGTTTTCCTGTCTCTCCCCAAATCATTCTTCCGTGGTCTGGCCTTATATATCCTTTGAATCCATTTTCATAATACGCTCTTAAAATCTCAACAAAATCCAAGCTTCCACATTCTGAATAGTGTCCACTTTCTTCAAACGAACCATCATCAAGAATTTTAATATTTCTGATATGAGCGAAATGAATTCTTCCCATCTTGCAATACTTTTTAACCATAGCAGTATAGTCATTTGCCTTGGTGCAACCAAGTGAACCGCTGCACAAAGTCAAACCATGGTGAGTATCATCATAAAGACTCAAAAATCTATCAATATTTTCTTCGTTTGTAATAATTCTTGGAATTCCAAATATATCCCACGGCGGATCATCAGGATGAATTGCCATATTGACATCACATTCAACTGCAACAGGCATAATTTCCTTTATAAAATGCTCAAGATTTTTCCACAAACCTTCAACACCTATTTTTTTATACTCCTCAATTAGTTCCTTAACCTCATCAGGAGAATAGGAAGAATCCCAACCTGGAAGTGTTAGTTTTGTAGGGTCCATACTGTCAACATCGCTTGTATGATATACCAACGAGGTCGAACCATCTTCATTTTTCCACTCAAGATTAGAACGAGTCCAGTCAAACACAGGCATAAAATTGTAACAAACACACTTAACTCCGCATTTTGCCACTTGTCTTATGTTTTCCTTGAAAACCTCTATGTACTCATCACATTTTCCACGACCTAATTTAATGTCCTCGTGAACAGGGATACTTTCGATAACTTCCATAGTCAATGCATTGGAGTTGCATTTATCTTTTAGACTATTAATTTCGTCAACAGACCAAACCTCGCCAACAGGCTTATAAACAGCAGTGGTTATATCACTGACACAAGGAATTTGTCTGATTTTTTCCAAAGTAACAGGGTCATTTTCCCCGTACCATCTAAATGTTATTTTCATAATACTTTTTTCCTTTTCTTTTATTTTATTTATTGTTTGCACTATCAT
>JAZNGS010000137.1:0-5356 GCA_045576555.1 Clostridia bacterium
TGAATACAAATAAAGATATGATGAGTGTGCAGAGTGCAGAGATTATTGACAGCTTTTTCGGTGTTAAGGAGGATATAGCAAAACTATCCCTATGCACATATTTTGCAGACGTTATATACTCGTTGTTAAATATGAATTCACCTGATGATGATATGTTGTCACTTATGTTAAATTCAGTTTATGCTCTTTCATATAAAGAAATAGATATTAAAAAGGTTAAGACGGTTTTTGAACTTCGTGCAATGGCATTCGGAGGATATATGCCAAATATTTCGTGTTGCGTTGGGTGCCAGAATGTAGATAATATAACTCATTTTAGTTCAAATAGCGGCGGTATTGTTTGCAAAAACTGTGCTAAATCGGGAAGTTTTCCAATTGATGCCGAAGTATATCACACATTAGTTTATATACTGTCTTCTGATTCAAAGAAAATATTTTCGTTTAATGCAAGTGATGATGCGATGAGAGTGGTGTCGGAAATAGCAGAAGATTATGTTTTGACATATACAGACAGGAAATTTAAGTCTTTGGATTATTATAAACAGATGACTTTAGAATAAAAAGGAGAGATTTTAATGAACAGACGCGACAAATCAAATTATTATCTTGATATTGCCCAGACAGTTGCTGAAAGAGGTACTTGTATAAGAAGAAACTACGGAGCGATTATAGTACATAATGATGAAATAATATCAACAGGTTATGTTGGTGCACCAAGAGGTAGAAAAAACTGCAGTGATTTGGGATACTGCATAAGACAGCAGTTAAACATTCCTCGCGGTGAGAGATATGAAATGTGCAGAAGTGTTCACGCAGAGGCAAACGCAATTATTTCGGCATCAAGACGCGATATGATTGGTGCAACTTTATATCTTGTCGGACTTGAAGCAGATACAGGTGAAATAGTTAAAAATAGTTGTTGTTGCGCTATGTGTAAAAGAATGGTTATCAATTCAGGAATTAAGGAAGTTGTTATAAGGGATACTATTGATGAGTACAGGAAAATCAATGTTTCGGAATGGATAGACAATGATGAAAGTCTTGAAGACAATCGTGGATATTGATTTATATATGGCGATTTACACAAAAAATATTAATGATATTTGAGTAAATAAAACAAATATTGTGTTTTTTGGTGATAAATTAATAAATTATGGTAAAAATATGACAAAAAGCCTTGACAAATGCGGATATTTTATATAAAATACCCTATAGGGGTTAACAGACACGACCTAATTTAATAAAAAAATTTTTAGGAGGATATCAATATGAACAAGACAGAATTAATCGCTGCAGTAGCAGAACAAGCTTCTATCACAAAGAAGGATGCTGAAAAAGCTCTTTCAGCAGTTATCAACTCAATAACAAATGCAATGGCTGAAGGAGATAAGGTTCAGCTTGTTGGATTTGGAACATTCGAAGTAAGAGCAAGAGATGCAAGAAAGGGTAAGAACCCAAGAACAGGCGAAATCATTAACATTCCTGCTTCTAAAGTTCCTGCTTTCAAAGCTGGTAAGGCATTAAAGGATATCGTAAACAAATAATTATTATCTGAAAGAGCAACCACTGTGAAAACAGGGGTTGTTTTTTTATGATAATTGTTCTATAAATAATGTTTTACAATATTGATATTTTTTGCAATATTTTTTTGTGTATATTTGCAATTGCATTGTAATTTTTTTTATGTTATAATGATTAAACTATAATATAGAATCATTGTAAACGAGGTGTTTTGAAATGAGTAAAGTTATTAAAATGGGAATTGTAGGTTTAGGACGAATTGGATGGCCTATGGCTGAAGGAGAAATCAGCAAATATCCTGACAAATACGAAATTGTGGCAGCATGTGATTTGCTATCTGACAGAACAGAAAAGATGAATGAAAAATTTGGTTGCAAGCAATATACTGATTATAGCGAAATGCTTAAGCAGGAAGATATTGATATTGTTTATATTGCAACTCGTTCATGCGACCACTATGAACACGCTATTATGGCTTTTGAAGCAGGCAAGGATGTATTGCTAGAAAAACCTGTAACTATTTCTTACGAACAGGCACTTGATTTATATAGTCGTGCTAATAAGGAAGGATGTCCACGTTTATATGTTCATCAACAGCGTCGTTTTGAAGCAGTTTTCACTAAAATAAAGGAAATAATTGATTCAGGAAAACTTGGAAAAGTTTTCGAAGTAAATATGGAAGAAAATGGTTTCCAACATCGTGATGACTGGCAGACAATAAGTGAATTTGGTGGTGGTCAATTGCTTAACTGGGGACCTCATATTATTGACCATTCACTTCAACTTTTAGGAACTACAGTTGCAGATATACAAAGCTATCTTTGCCATGAAACAGCTGGTGGTGATTGCGAAGACCATTTGAGAATTCGCTTTATTGGCAACAACAATCGTGTTGTAAATATGAGTATCAGCGGTGCATGTGCTCTTAAGCAGGGAAGACACTTTGAAGTATTCGGTGATAGAGGTGCTGCTATATTTAGAGATAATAAATTGACAGTTAAATACATAAATCCTGAACAGGTTATCCCTGAGATAGTTTCAAACCCTGAAACACCAGGGGCAGTATTTGGTGCATCAGGAACATTTGAATCTGAATTAAAAATTGACTGGATAACAGAAGAATTTGAAATTTCTGCTAAACAAGATAAGCCTATGTTCTTCTGGGAATGTTTGTATGATTCATATTGTAATGGAGCTTCGTTCCCTATAACAGATAATGATATATTGGCTATAATGCGTACAATCAGTACTGTTAAGGCTCAAAACAAATATATTATGAGATAATGAATAAAAATCGCTTAACAAAATGGTTAAGCGATTTTTTTGAGTTAATTAATACATTCCGATAAGAAAATATCAATATAACTTGGAATAATACTTCGTTATTTTGACAAAATTGGGACGAACAAATAATGTCACATCCAAATCTTAATTAATTGTATTGATTTATTAGTGAAAAAAATTGTCAGTCTTTTTTATTTCCCATAAAGAATTTATTTTTTTCACATAATTTTGATTGAAGATTATTCAATGCCTCACCGAATCTCTGGAAGTGAACAACCTCTCTTTGTCTTAGGAATTTGATAACCTCGTTAACATCAGCATCGTCAGAAAGTCTTAAAATGTTGTCATAAACAGCTCTTGCTTTTTGTTCTGCTGCCAAGTCTTCATAAAGATTTGTCAAAGGGTCGCCTGTTACAGCTATAGATGCTGCATTAAAAGGTGTGCCTTGTGCGTTTTGAGGGAAAACACTTGCACCATTATCGGCATAATATTCAGCACTTTCCATTTCGAGCCATTCCTTTGGAGGAGCTCCGTTAGACAACTGTTGTACTAAAGTGCCGACCATTTCCAAATGACCTAATTCCTCTGTACCTATATCAGTAAGCAAGCCTTTTGTTATATCATCAGGCATCATATATCTTTGAGAAAGGTATCTCAAAGATGCGCCTAATTCGCCATGAGGACCACCGTACACCAAATGTTTGAGTATAGAGAAAATGGTAACTATTTATTCTGAAAAATCCAGCAAACATACGGTTTTGGTTTGATAAAATCACAAAAAAGCATTGACATTTTGTTTCTATTGTGATACAATACCAAAATTTGAAGTACCTAAGACTGCTCAATTTCAAACTGGAAAAATGACAATTGTTGACGGGGAACATACTCCTCTCACAGAAGAAATGGAACAAGTTTTGGATTATGTTTTCAACTCAACTATAGATATGGATACATTGGATTTGGTTGAAAAGAGTCATGTTAAAGACGGACCATGGAGTCAAGTGTTTGACGCTAATGACCCTAAGCATGAACAGATAATCACAAAATCAAGTATATATGATTATTATAAATCTAGAAATGTTTTCGTATAAAATTAAAGTCAAACATTAAGGAAAATGATATGGATGTATTGAACCTTAAAGATAAAGAGTTAAGAAATTATTCTTTAAAAGAAACATTGCTAAACAAATTGTTTAGCATTATAATGGTTTTTCAAAACATTCGTGACTCGTCTAGGGTGTGGCTTTCGATGAATGCGATTAATAAGCGTTTTGATGAATTAGAAAAATCTTATGAAGAGTTGGAAAAAGACTATAATGCTAAGAAAGACAGCTTGGAGTTGCAAATACAAAATATAGAGAAAACCACTAAAGAGACTTTGGAATCTCAAACTACCGTTATAACAACAGTGGCTACAGATACCGTTGAGGAAATTCAAGGGGCTGAGGGAAAAATTGTTTCACATGTTTTAACGCTTATGGGCGTTTTTTCTGCAGTTATTACTATTATTTTATCAATGGTGGTTACATCTAGTTCGTGGTTAAATAACGCAACATGCTCTTCGGCAATTGTCGCCTTTGTTGTGCCTAATTTGGTTGTGTTATTTGCGGTAATATCTATTGTCTTGCTAATTTATATGTATCATCAGTCTTTTTATCCCCCTTTAGCAAAGCAAAATGGTACTGCAAAAAAAGCACCAACAATTATTTCATCTGTGTTGTTGTTTTCTATTTTGATAATAACTATTTTAGTTTCTGTATTAGCATATAAATATTCTGACGTTGATAGTCAACCTCATTTAAGATATGTTATTAAAGATAGTAGTTACAATGTGGTTGAAATCAAAAATAAGGAGACAGATGATTTACATAAGTATTTTCAGTTTACTTTAAATGGAATTAATTATCAGTTCCCATTTGACAGAAATCTTTTACATGATTCAGAACTTTATTATTGTTCAGAACATAATACAATAGAATGAGTTTTGATATGATTCACTATTTTTACTTTAATAAATTAAAATTTTCAAAAAAGGGTAGTATCGTTTTGATATGCACCCCAAAAGTTAGACACTTTTGGAGGTGCATATTTTTAGAAGAAGGAGCCGAAGGTCTAATGAAAGAAAGACGAGGCAGATCGTGTAAAGTCAGTGGAACACGAAAAGGTCGCCCACCTAAACTTGACAAAAAAGTTGAAGAAGATTTAATTGCTGAAAATCAGCGTCTTAGAATGGAGATAGATTACTTAAAAAAACTGAGTGCCTTAGTACTTGCGGAAGAGCGAAAGAACGGGAAAAGGCGTTAATTATCGCTGAACTAAGGCAATCGTATTCGCTAAAAGATTTATAAAATTGATGAATGAGCTTAACATTAAGGGTAAACAACGCAAAAATGCCAAATATCATTCATAGAAAGGTGAAATTGGTAAAGTAGCTGATAATTATTTAATTTTGTCTAAACTTTGGGGTTCACTTCAATTTAGCAGGATCTCTTAATCATTCAGGAACTTATTTTGGGAATTTACTTGCATTGAATTGTAAAATTCATTAATT
>JAZNGS010000138.1:0-2881 GCA_045576555.1 Clostridia bacterium
TCCTGATATCAGCAGAACAAATCTTTCTCGCACCCTAACATCGGCACCTATAAAGGATGGCAAGTTCGATTTGGATTATATACAGGGAATAAATGATATGAACATAGAAATTATGGAGAAATCTGATATGGTATATGAAGAGTCTGCGGAATTTAAGCCCTTGTATGCAATTCAAATTCATTCGCTTAATGAAGCGTTATTTTATGAATTTTCAGAGCTTATAAAAAACGGATACCGAATAAATCGTTGTAAAATGTGCGGAAAATATTTTCTTGTCATCACGGCTCGTGATGTGGAATACTGTAAGAACATAAACGAAAGCGGATATTCCTGTGCAAAGCTTGCCTCTATTGTAAAATACAAAGAGTCACTTAATGACCCATTTTTGAAAGAGTATAATAAAATCAGCGAAAAAATGTATCAACGATATTATCGTGTAAAAGATTCTTGGCATGAAAAAGAACTAAGCGGAAAAGATATGAGCTTTAGCGAATATGATGAGTGGAGTGAAGAAGCACAAGATTTGCGTAGAGAATATACCGATGCCCGTGATGCTATAACCAAGAATCCCAATCTGACCTCAAAGCAGAAATATAGTAAAAAGAAAAAGCTTGGTGAAAAATTCATAGCGGATATCAATGCCATTCCTTATCCCGAAAAACCGGGCAAACGCAAATCCAAGGGCATCATTATGGAGTAAAAATTTTACTATAAAATATGCTCTAAAAATCTTCGTCAAAAGCAACATAAAAAGATGGGTTATTGGCAGGAAAAGACCTTGAAAAGTGATTTCAAACCATCCAAATTCCCATAATCTTTGTGCATATTACACCCATAGTCCGTACAATCGAACAGAAATCTAACAAACGATGTACGGGTCGATTGTATGTAAACAAACGGCTAAGAAGCAGAATCCCCGCTAATTTGGATGGCCTTTGACAAATATAAAAAGATAAAACAGTTGCATAATTATCTGTTGTGCAACTGTTTTTCATATTTTGAAGCTGAAATTCCAACATGTTTTTTAAATGCTCTTGAAAAATCATAAATATTTAAGTAGCCCAAGGATTGTGCAATATAAGTGATACTGCCATAGTCACTTTCCAGCATTTCCTTAGCTTTTTTTATGCGAAGCTCATGCACATACGATATTGGTGAAGTGCCCATAATTTCGGTAAATAGTTTTCTGAAATAAACAGTTGATAGATTGCAAAGATTTGCCAGAATGTCGTTTTTAATATTTTTATTATAGTTTTTAGCAATATAATCTAATGCAGGACTGATTTTATTTATTTTTTCGGTAGGTAAATACTTTTTTTGTACAGATTGTATCAGCATCAGCAGAATGGAATATGTATCCCTGATGCTTTCAGGTTCATACATTGATTTTCTAAGAGTCCTTTTATATTCCAGTTCCTTAAAAAGCTTTAAAATTTTTTCGCTGTTCTTTACGGAAAAACTGAAAATGTCACTGTATGTAAGTTCACTTTCAAATTCAATAATTGAAAAGTGTCCGGAATGTGTACACCGCCATTCATAAGAACAGCCCTTTGGTAAAATAACAAGATTGTTTATGTCTGAGAGATAGGATTTTCCACCGGAAACATACAGGGTTTCCCCTTCATATTTGATAACAATTGCCCAGTTTGGACGATTATTTCTTTCAGTTTTTGCATTTTTTTCTGTATACATTGTAGTTGCAGAATAGACTTTGGTAATAATCAAATCTGATAAAATTTCTAAATTCATATA
The DNA here is from genome assembly GCA_045576555.1 of Clostridia bacterium. Lineage (GTDB taxonomy): Bacteria > Bacillota > Clostridia > UBA1381 > UBA1381 > RGIG1988. The sequence goes on from JAZNGS010000138.1 coordinate 1,753, forward strand.
TATCACACCTTTTGGAATAATTGTAAATCATAGAAAATATTTTGTCAATAATTTTGTAGCAAATTTGATAAAAATATCATATTTGCTATTTCGTTTTATTTCACTCTTTTGTATAATGGCATCAAGAGGTGATTTTATGAAAGTGTTATCAAAACTACAGGCACCTGCTATTGCAGGAGTTATCCGAGAAAAAACTGCAAAAGACGCAATTGCAGAAATCAAAAATTGTATGTATGATGGGGCGGATATGATAGATTTACATATGTCTTGCCTCGAAAATAGCGACACGGATACACTACGGGAAATAATACAATCTTCAAAGCTTCCAATTTTGGCTCTTAATTACAACGGCAGATATGATTGGTCGACAGCAGGCTTTTCAGAAGAGGAAAGAGCGGAAAGCTTTCTTCGTGCAGTAGATGCAGGTGCTGCCGGAATAGATATGCAGGGGTATACCTTTCACGCACCGTCAAAAGATGGTTTTTGCGGTGAGGATAAGTATTCTTTCACCAAGGGTAATCCCAAAGAAATTGTTACAGATGAAGCAATTATTTCAAAGCAATGTGAATTTATAGAAAAGATTCACTCAAAGAGTGCGGAGGTTTTACTTTCCTGCCACCCGGGTGTGCCAATGAATTGTCAGCAGGTTGTTGAGCTTGCTCTGTTTTTAGAAAAACGCAATCCTGATATTATTAAAATTGTAACAGCAGCAACTAATGAAGATGAACTTGTTGAAAGCTTCAAAACAATGGTTGCTCTGAAAAAGGAAGTAAAAACTCCAGTAAGCTATCATGCAAACGGCAAAGAGGGTAGCTTGTCAAGAATAATCAATCCCATATTAGGTGGACAGATAATATTCTGTGTCGACAGATTTTCCCAAAGCAGTACAATGGAACAGCTGGATTTAAAAACGGTTCGGGGTATTATTGATAATATGAAAAAAATAATGTGAAGGAGATTATGGCAATGAAAAGATATGAAAACAAAACTGTAATGGTTACCGGTGGCGGAAAAAATATAGGCAAGCAAATTGCGCTTGATTTTGCAAAAGAGAGTGCAAATGTTGTTGTTTGCGACTATAACGAAAAGAATGCAGAACAGACTGTGTTAGAAATCCAATCGTTGGGTG
>JAZNGS010000139.1:0-14285 GCA_045576555.1 Clostridia bacterium
ATTGCTGCAGAGGATATTGGGCTTGCATATCCAACAGCAATAACCATTGTGAAATCCTGTGTTGATTGTGCGCTACAGTTAGGTATGCCCGAGGCACAATTGCCATTAGGTGAAGCTGTAATTTTGCTTGCAACTGCACCAAAATCAAATTCTGCATCGCAGGCGATATGGAGTGCGATGGCAGATATCGAAAAAACTGATGTAGGAGATATTCCAAAACATTTAAAGGATGCTCATTATGTGGGAGCGAAAGCCTTTGGAAACGGAATTACATATAAATATCCGCACGAATACGAAAATCATTATGTTAAACAACAATATCTTCCTGACGAAATCAAGAATGTTAAGTATTATGAATATGGGAATAATAAGACAGAACAGATGACAAAGGCATATTGGAATAAAATTAAGGAGACAGGAGAAAGTTAATGTCTAATAACACGGAGAGAATAAGAAACTTTTGCATAATCGCACATATTGACCACGGAAAATCAACCTTGGCAGATCGACTTTTAGAACTGACAGGTGAGGTTGAGCTTCGTGATATGGAGGACCAATTGCTTGACAATATGGACCTTGAAAGGGAAAGAGGTATTACCATAAAAGCACACGCTGTTAAGCTAAATTATACTGCTAAAGACGGAAACGATTATGTTCTCAATCTAATTGATACACCAGGGCATGTCGATTTTAATTATGAGGTTTCAAGAAGTCTTGCGGCTTGTGAGGGAGCAATATTAATAGTTGATGCGTCGCAGGGAATAGAGGCGCAAACCTTGGCAAATACATATCTTGCCTTGGAGCATGACCTTGAAATTGTGCCTGTTATAAACAAAATTGACCTTCCGTCTGCACAGCCTGAACGCGCAATTTCAGAAATTGAAGATATAATCGGAATACCTGCTGAAGATGCACCATTGGTTTCTGCTAAAACAGGACTAAATGTGGCTGATGTATTAGAGGCAATAGTCGAAAAAATTCCTGCCCCTAAGGGCGATGAAAATGCTCCGCTAAAAGCATTGATTTTTGACTCATATTATGACAGCTATAAAGGTGTTATAGTATATGTCAGAGTTAAAGAAGGAAAGCTCAATGTTGGTGACAAAATCAGGCTTATGGCAACCGGTGCAGAATTTGATGTTGTTGAGGTTGGTTCGTTGCACGCAAATGGAATGATACCTAAAAAAGAGCTTTCAGTGGGTGAGGTTGGATACATTGCGGCGAGCATTAAAAACATTCAGGATACCCAAGTGGGAGATACAGTGACAACAGTTGAAAATGCTGCAAAAGAGCCATTGCCGGGATATAAAAAGGTTAATCCGATGGTTTATTGCGGAATATATCCTGCAGACGGAGCACAGTATGATGATTTGAAAGAGGCTCTTGGAAAATTGCAGTTAAATGATGCATCACTTATGTTTGAGGCCGAAACATCAGTTGCTTTGGGCTTTGGATTCAGATGCGGATTTTTGGGACTTCTTCATATGGAGATAATTCAGGAGAGATTGGAAAGAGAATATAATTTAGACCTTGTGACAACTGCACCGAGCGTTATATATAAAGTATATAAAACCGATGGTGAAGTTATTAATGTTGATAATCCGACAAATCTTCCTAGTCCGACTGAAATTAATTATATGGAAGAGCCTATGGTCAGAGCTGATATAATGGTTCCTACTGATTTTGTGGGAAATGTTATGGAATTGTGTCAGGAAAGACGCGGAATATTTATTGATATGAAGTATATGGAAACAACAAGGGCACAGATATTCTATGAGTTACCATTAAATGAGATAATTTATGATTTCTTTGATGCATTAAAATCACGAACAAGAGGTTATGCTTCATTTGATTATGAATTGACAGAATACCGCCGTTCAGATTTGGTTAAGCTTGATATGTTGTTAAATGGCGAAATGGTGGATGCTCTTTCCTTTATAGTTCATAAGGACAATGCATATTCAAGAGGCAGAAAAATGGCTGAAAAATTAAAAGAGTCAATACCAAGACAACTTTTTGAGGTGCCAATTCAAGCAGCAATCGGAAATAAAATTATAGCAAGAGAAACTGTTAAGGCTTTGCGTAAAGATGTTTTGGCAAAGTGCTATGGCGGAGATATAACGAGAAAGAAGAAACTTCTGGAAAAACAAAAAGAGGGTAAAAAGAGAATGCGACAGGTAGGAAATATTGAAGTTCCGCAGGAAGCGTTTATGAGTGTTTTAAAATTAGATTAATTAAAAGGACCAAAAGGCATGATGCCTTTGGGTCCTTTTCGCAACCACAGGTTGCAAATGCGTTAATGTCTAATTGCTTGATTAAAAATAATTTTAATGGTAATATTATGTTGTGATACATAATAACATTAGATTGTTGAAAGGTGGATTATAAAATGAATATAGGTGAAAAAATCTCGCAGCTTAGAATTGCCGCTAATATGTCACAGGAATTATTGGCAGAAAAAGTTAATGTTTCAAGACAATCCGTTTCCAAATGGGAAATGAATCAGGCATTACCTCAAATTGATAAGGTTTTACAAATCTGTGAACTATTTAATATTACAACAGATGAACTTTTGCACGATAAAATAACAATTAAATCTGACATTATCGGAGATACTAAAAATAAATACTTTGGAACCGATGGTTTCAGGGGTGAGGCAAATAAGGTTTTGACATCAATGCACGCATATAAGGTCGGAAGATTTTTGGGCTGGTATTTTTCCTCGGAAATTTCTGGATGCAATAAGCCGGGCTATAGACCTAAAATTGTGATAGGAAAGGATACACGCCGTTCAAGCTATATGCTTGAATATTCACTTGTTGCAGGAATAACTGCATCGGGTGCCGATGCATATATGCTTCATGTTACAACAACCCCAAGTGTTTCCTATGTTACAAGACAGGATGAATTTGACTGCGGAATAATGATTACTGCGTCGCATAATCCATACTATGATAATGGGATAAAGGTTATAAATCGTCACGGAGAAAAGCTTGATGATACAACAACTGCACTGATAGAGGCATATATAGATGGAAATCTTAAGGCATTAGGCATTAATGGTCTTGATTTACCTTTAGCTCATAAGGATAGAATTGGAGGTATCATTGATTATGTATCAGGACGAAACAGATATGTTGGATATTTGATTTCATTGGCATCACATTCTTATAAAAGTTTCAAGATTGGTCTTGATTGTGCAAACGGAGCATCCTGGATGATTGCAAAATCAGTTTTTGGTGCGTTAGGTGCACAGACTTATGTGGTTGGTGCAGAGCCTGATGGTTTAAATGTTAATCAGGATTGCGGTTCGACTCATATTGAAAACCTATGCAGACTGGTTAAGGAAAAGAAATTGGATATTGGCTTTGCATTTGACGGAGATGCGGACAGATGCATAGCGGTTGATGAAAATGGTAAAATTATAGATGGGGATATTATGCTCTACATCCTCGGAAAGAGACTAAAATCAAGAGGAGTATTAAATTCTGATACTCTTGTTGCAACAGTTATGTCAAACAGAGGACTTATAAACAGTCTTTCGGCTATTGGAATTAAATGTGTTGAAACAACTGTAGGAGACAGATATGTTTATGAGTGTATGCAGGATAATGATTATTGTCTTGGGGGAGAACAATCAGGACATATAATCTTAAAAAAATATGCAACAACAGGTGATGGTTTATTAACAGCAATTATGATTATGGAGGAGGTATGCGATTCAAAAACACCTCTTTCAGAATTGGCAGAGCCTGTTAAGCTATATCCGCAGTATTTGAAGAATATAAGGGTTAAAAGTAAAGCTAAAGTTTTAGAAGATGCAGAAGTATTAAAAGAGTTAGATGCTGTTGAAAAGGACATTAGCGGAAAAGGAAGAGCTTTGTTAAGACAAAGCGGAACTGAGCCTGTTATTCGTATTATGATTGAAACGGAGAGCAACGAAAAATGCATTGAATATGCCGACAGAATTGCCAAAAAGATTATAGCAGGAGGACATTGTGTTGAATAAATCGGTAAAAACAAAGGACTTATTCGATTGTAAAACAAAATATTTGGAAGAACTATTTAAAAATGCCGAATATCCCTGGGAAATGCTAAAAGAATTAAAAGGATATATTAATAATCTGATTGAGTCAGGAATGAGTGGTTTTGAAGAAATTTCCGAGGGAGTTTTTGTTGGAAAAAATGTTAAGATATACCCAAATACAACTATTGAAGCACCTGCTATTATAGGAAATGGATGCGAGATAAGACCGGGTGCATTTTTAAGAGGTTATGTTATTGCGGGTGAAAATTGCGTAATCGGAAATTCGTCTGAATTAAAACATTGTGTTCTTTTAGATGATGTTCAGGTTCCTCATTACAATTATGTTGGTGACTCAATTTTAGGAAATCATTCACATATGGGAGCAGGTGCAATATGTTCAAATCTAAAAGCAGATGGAAAAAATGTTGTTGTTCATTCAGCCGAAGATTATGAAACGGGGTTGAGAAAGATTGGTGCTATATTAGGTGATAGGGCAGATGTTGGCTGTGGTTGTGTCCTGAATCCCGGTACGATTATAGGAAAAAATACAAGTGTATATCCTTTAACATCTGTAAGAGGAGTTTTACCTGAAAACTCGATTGTAAAAAATCTTGATAATATTGTGGAAAGGATATAAATATTTAAAATTTATATTGATTTTTATATAATATTCTGCTATAATTTATTATATAAAAATACTTGAAGGGAAAATAATAATATGAAAAAGAGTTTAAGAATTTTATGCTCTGCAATGCTTGCAGGTGTGATGATGATGCAAAGCACTGCTTTTGCGCAGGAATTTACTGATATGCCTGATGATTGGACAACAGGTGCAATCCAAAGAGCAGTTGAAAATGGATTAATCGGCGGATATGATGATGGCACAGTAAAGCCTGACAACAATATTTTGCGTTCGGAAATGGCAGCAATAATTGTAAGAGCTTTCGGCGCAACAAAGGAAGCTGATATTTCCGCTTTTCCTGATATGTCACAAGATAAATGGTATTATTCTGAATTTGCCAAAGCTGTCCAAATGGGTGCATTCAGCGGAACTGACGATGGAAAACTAAACCCTGAAGCAAATATTACATATGAAGAATGTTTTACAGTTATTTCAAGAATCTTCTGTCTTCCGGACCGTGACCCATATAATCAAAGTAATCTGGATAAGGTTGATGATTCTGTGTTAGATACATATAGTGATGCATCATCAATTGCAGAGTGGGCAAGAAAGTACACAGCACTCGTAGTTGGAAATGGATATTGGAACGGATATGAGGGAAAATTAAAGCCTCACGACCAGTTTATCACAAGAGCAGAATTTGCAGTTTTGATGGATAACTTGATTAAGACATACATCAATGAACCTGGCGAATATACAGAATTTGCTGACGGAAATATATTAATTAGAACTCAAGGCGTTACAATAAAGGATTATACAGGTGATGACATAATTCTTGTTGGAGACGGAGTTTTGGGCGACACAAACCTTACAAACATTAAATCAACTGGTGAAATTGTTTTAAGAGGCGGTAACACTATAATTTCAGGAGAAATGAAGAATTTGTCGTTGTGTGTTGATGGAACAACTGCATCATGGGCAGATTTTAAAATTGGTGCTGCTGCGCTTTATCTTAACGCAGGAACAAACTTAAGTATACCATCATTAGATTTGACTCCTACTGAATAATAATATCAATCCTTTTGGTAATGCCAAGAGGATTGTTTTTTAATTGTCAATCTATTGCTAAAAAGGTAAAAATATGTTATAATTAAAGAATTAATAATTGTTTAGAAATTAAATTGAAAGGATATATAAAAATGCTGAAAACATTTAAAGGCGGTTTACATATTCGTGATTATAAAGAATACACAAATAAAAAACCAATAAAAGAAATTAAAGGCGGACAATTTCATATATTTCCGCTCCAGCAACATATAGGTGCTCCGTTGGAGGCTGTAGTTTCTAAAGGTGATTATGTTAAAGTGGGAGATGTTATTGCCGATAATCAGGATGCATTTGTGGCTGTTCCATTGCATAGCTCTGTTTCAGGGACTGTTGTTGCGGTTGAACCAAGACTTAACACACAGGGCATAAAGGCAATGTCTGTCGTGATTGAGAATGATGGATTGTATGTTGAAAAGGAAGGTCTTGCTCCTAAAAATCCTGATAATATGTCTAAAGAGGAAATTATAAAGGAAATAAGAAATTTCGGAATTGTCGGAATGGGTGGAGCGGGTTTTCCTACTCATGTTAAACTTTCTCCTCCACAGGATAAAAAAATTGATATGCTGATAATAAATGGTGCAGAATGTGAACCTTTTATTACTTGTGACCATAGAAGAATGCTTGAGCTTTCAAAGGTAATTATAGACGGAATAAAGATTGTTAAAAAGGCTCTTGGAGTGGATATTTGTTATATAGGAATTGAAAACAACAAAAAAGATGCAATTTCTCAAATCAACAGTGAAATTGCAGATGGTGACGGTATAAAGATAGTACCGCTTAAAACAAAATATCCGCAGGGTGGGGAAAAACAACTTATCTATGCAATTACAAAAAGGAAAGTTCCAACAGGTAAATTACCTGCTGATGTTGGGGCTGTTGTGACTAATATTGATACAGTTTCTCAAATTTCAAATGCATTCAGAACAGGCATGCCTCTTATTGACAGAATTGTGACTGTATCAGGAGATTGCATAGAGGAGCCTGGAAACTTTTTGGTAAGATGCGGAATGCAGTTTAAAGATGTTATAAAGGCTGCAGGTGGCCTTGAAAAACAACCACAAAAAATCATTATGGGCGGACCTATGATGGGTGTTGCGCAATATTCAATAGAGGTGCCTGTTGTCAAAACGACTTCAGCTATTTTAGCAATTTCTGATATGGGAGAAAAATATCAGGAAAATATTCAGTGCATCAAATGCGGACAGTGCGTTGTTAATTGTCCTATGAAGCTTATGCCGCTATATCTTAACAGATATTCAAAGAGTTCCGACTTGGAAATGGCAGAGAAATACCATATTATTGATTGTATTGAGTGTGGATTGTGTTCATATTTGTGTCCTGCACAGGAGAGTCTTGTCCATAATATCAGGATAGCAAAACAGCAAATAATTGAAAACAGAAGAAAGCAATCTTAATTTTTGGAGGGAGTAAATAATGGAACATAAACTTGTAGTTTCGTCTTCACCGCATATTCATCAAAAACGCACAACATCAGATATTATGTTGGATGTAATCATTGCATTAATTCCTGCAATGATTATGGGACTATATTACTTTGGAGTAAGAGCCGGATTAGTTATTCTCACTTCAGTTATATCATGCGTTTTGTGTGAGTACATATATCAAAAAATTATGAGAAAACCTGTGTCAATCGGTGATTTGTCAGCTGTGGTAACAGGCTTGATTTTAGGACTTAATCTTCCATCAACAATTCCGTTATGGATGGTTGTTATCGGAAGTGCGTTTGCTATTGTAATTGTTAAAATGCTCTATGGTGGAATAGGAAAAAACTTCTTAAACCCTGCACTTGCCGCAAGATGCTTTATGATTATTGCATGGGCAGGTGCAATGACTATTTTTGCGGAGCCATTTAGTACTGATGCAATTTCACAGGCAACACCTCTTGCTATTTTAAAAGGAACATCTGTGGGAGAGCTTCCTACAGTAAGAGAAGCATTTATAGGAGCAATTCCCGGGTCTATAGGTGAAACATCAGCAGCGGCTCTACTTATAGGTGGATTATATCTGATATTAAAAAAAGTTATAAGCTGGAGAATTCCTGTATGCTATCTTGGAGGCTATGCTATCCTGACCTTTATGTTTGGTGAAAACATTTTTTCAATCAGTACATTGTCATATGTATCATTGGAACTATTTTGTGGCGGAATTATGCTTGCTGCAATATTTATGGCAACAGATTACACTACAACACCTACAACAGGTTTTGGGCAAATAATTTTTGGATTAGGATGCGGATTTTTGACATTTGTAATCAGAAAGTTCGGCGGTTATCCAGAGGGAGCATCGTTTGCAATTTTATTAATGAATTTGTTGACGCCGCTTATTGACAGATATACCATTCCAAAAAGCTTTGGGGAGGTAAGAAAAAATGCTTAAAAAAAGTGATATTTTAAACATATTATCTCTCGGATTAAAACTGTTTTTAATAACTTCAATATCAGCTTTTGTGCTTGCAGTTGTCAATAATATTACTGCACCTATTATTGAGAAAAATACAAATGAGAAGCAAGAAATTGCGATGAAATCTGTAATTGAAAAGGCTGTCAGATTTGAAAAGTCTGATATGTCGGCATTAGCATTAGTTGAATTACCATGTGCAATAACAGATGTTTATAATGCAGTTGATTCACATGATGAAACTATAGGGTATGCAGTTACGGTTTCAACAAGTGGATATGGCGGAGAGATATTGTTGACGGTTGGTATAGACAGTGACCTTAAGGTTACAGGTATTGATGTTATATCCCATTCTGAAACACCTGGACTTGGTGAAAATTGTACTAAGCCTCAGTTCAAGGAACAGTTTGTGGGAAAAGAAAATGGTATTGAGGTCGTTAAAAACGATGCAACCGGTAATCAGGTTGATGCAATTTCAAGTGCTACCATAACATCAAAAGCAGTTACTGATGGCGTAAATTGTGCTATTACAGCAGTAAATATTATAAAGGAGGCTGAATGAATTGAAAATTAAAGGTCAGAATTTTAAAGTTTTTCTAAATGGTCTTATTAATGAAAACCCTACATTCGTTCAGCTATTGGGAATGTGTCCGACTCTTGCGGTTACAACCAGTCTCAAAAATGGTGTAGGAATGGGACTTTCGGCAACTGCAGTTTTAATAGCATCTAATGCACTTATTTCTCTTTTGAGAAAAATAATCCCTGAAAAGATAAGAATTGCAGCATACATAGTAATCATAGCAGCATTTGTTACTATTGTTGAAATGGTATTAAATGCATATTTCCCCTCTCTTGCTGACCAGCTTGGAATTTTTATTCCGCTGATAGTTGTTAACTGCATTATATTGGCAAGAGCTGAAGCCTTTGCCTCAAAAAATTCAGTTGGCAAGTCTGTATTAGACGGAATTGGTATGGGACTTGGTTTCACAGTTGCCCTTTCAATCATTTCGGCTATCCGTGAATTTTTTGGTTCAGGTACATTGTTGGGGTATAAAATATATGGTGATATAATAACACCACCTACAATTATAACAATGGCTCCCGGTGGTTTTATTGTGCTTGGGTTGATTATTGCATTCATTAATCATATTACTTCAAAAAGAAAGGCCGGTGATAAATAATGAGTATTGCTTCTATTATTATTGCTGCCCTATTCACCCAAAACTTTGTTATGGTGAAGTTTATGGGTATTTGTCCTTTCCTGGGAGTTTCAAAAAAGATTGATACTGCAGCAGGTATGGGTATGGCAGTTACATTTGTTATGGCAGTTGCATCTGCAATTACATATTTTGCCAATATCCTGTTAGGTGAATCAATGCAATATCTTCAGACAATTGTATTTATATTGATTATTGCAGGTTTGGTACAGTTTGTTGAAATGTTTGTTAAAAAAGCACTTCCATCACTTTATGGTGCACTCGGAATTTATCTTCCTTTGATAACAACTAACTGTGCTGTACTTGGTGTTGCACTTTTGAATGTTCAGAATGGATTTAATTTTATTCAGTCTGTAATATATGGAACTTTTGCTGCATTAGGATTTACATTGGCAATTGTTATTTTTGCAGGAATAAGAGAGAGCCTTGATGAAAAAGCTGTTCCAAAAAGTTTTCAGGGAATGCCGATTGCTCTTATAACTGCAGGGCTTATGTCGATTGCATTTATGGGATTTTCCGGATTTTCAATATAGGAGGATTAAACAATGGATTTTAGTATAATATTATATCCTGTCTTGATTGTTGGTGCCATTGGATTAATTTTTGGTTGCTTGTTAGCATTCGCTTCTATTGTTTTTGAAATTAAAACAGACGAACGAGAAAAATTAATTAGTTCAGAACTTCCGGGAGCAAATTGTGGTGCTTGTGGATATGCAGGCTGTAGCGCATATGCATCAGCTGTTGTAAATGAAGGTGCGCCGGTAAATGCTTGTTCGGTCGGCAAAGATGCTGTTGCACAAAAAATTGCTGATATTATGGGAGTCAAGGCAGAAACTGTTGAGCCAAAACACGCAAAGGTAATGTGTATGGGAACCTGTGATATATCTGTTAACAAATATGAATATCGCGGAGTTTCTGATTGTGTTGCTGCTGCGAAACTTGCAGGCGGTGCAAAATCCTGTCCTAATGGTTGTTTGGGATTGGGAAGCTGTGTTTCAGTATGTAAATTCGGTGCAATAAAAATTGTTAATGGAGTTGCAGTTATTGATGAAAACAAATGCACTGCTTGCGGAATGTGCATAAATAAATGTCCAAAGCATATAATTAAATTTATACCAAAGAAAAACAAGGTCTGGATTCCTTGTTCAAATAATGAAAAGGGCGCTTTAACAAGGCAGTATTGTTCAGTTGGATGCTTGGGTTGCAAAATGTGTGAAAAGGTATGCCCTGTTGGTGCAGTTAAGGTTACAGACAATTTTGCATCAATTGATTATTCATTGTGCATTAACTGTGGTGAGTGCGCCGAGAAGTGTCCGAAAAATGTTATAAAAACTATTATATAGTTGGTTTATTTTGATGGGAGAAAATAGTTAATGAATAATAAAAGTAAAAAGCCAAATAAAAATTTCTTTAAATCTCCGATTTTTATATTTATAATTGCATCCTTGATTGCAACATTCATTTTAAATTCTTTGCTTTCACTTGCAACTGCACCATTGGAAAAAGAAATATATTACAGTGATTTTATCGAGATGATTGAAAATGATGAAATCAGTTCTGTGACTATTTCAGGCGATAAAATAACGATAAAAACAAAGGAAAGTGTTGATGCAGAGCAAAAATTTGAAGAAGCGGTTAGGAATGCTCATAGTTTCTCGGATGTTCTTGAAATCAGCAAGAATTTTGAATTTTTCCAGAAGAAAGATTTAGTTTTATACACAGGGTATCTTAATGATGGTGATTTGATAAATACTTTGACAGAGCATAATGTCAAATTTTCAAGACCTGTATCTGAAAGTAACTTTTTGTTTGATTTATTCTTGACTATACTTCCGTTTTTAATTATGTATCTGTTTCTCGCTCTTATAATGCGCAAGATGTCAAAAAAACTTGGTGGCGGCGGAGGTTTTATGTCTGTCGGACAAAGTAATGCTAAAATTTATCTTGAAAACAAAACAGGGGTAACCTTTGCCGATGTTGCAGGTCAGGAAGAGGCAAAGGAGTCGCTTGACGAAATTGTCGATTTTCTCCATAATCCTGCAAAATATACTGCAATCGGTGCAAAACAACCAAAAGGAGCTTTGCTTGTAGGACCTCCAGGAACAGGAAAAACACTTTTAGCCAAGGCTGTGGCAGGGGAGGCAAATGTGCCATTTTTCTCATTGTCAGGTTCTGATTTTGTTGAGATGTTTGTGGGTGTTGGTGCATCAAGAGTCAGAGATTTATTTAAGCAGGCATCATCAAAAGCACCTTGTATTATATTTATAGATGAGGTTGATGCTATCGGTAAAAGTCGTGATAGCCAGCTTGGAGGAAATGATGAAAGGGAACAGACATTAAATCAGCTATTAGCTGAAATGGATGGTTTTGATTCATCAAAAGGTGTTGTTATTTTAGCTGCAACAAACAGACCTGAAATACTTGATAAAGCATTGTTAAGACCGGGAAGATTTGACAGAAGAATAATTGTTGAAAAACCTGATTTAAAGGGAAGAGAAGAAATTTTGAAGGTTCATATAAAGAATGTCAAAATTTCAGATAGTGTAGATTTGCACGAAATTGCACTTGCAACAAGCGGTGCAGTCGGTGCTGACCTTGCAAATATGGTTAATGAGGCAGCTTTGAGAGCAGTTCGATTAAAACGCACTGAGGTTTATCAGGAAGACTTGATGGAGGCTGTCGAGGTAATTATTGCAGGTAAAGAAAAGAAGGACAGAATTTTGTCTGAAAAAGAGAAGAAGCTCGTAGCATATCACGAGGTTGGCCATGCATTAGCGGCAGCAAAGCAAAAAAATACTGACCCTGTTCAAAAAATCACTATTGTTCCAAGAACAATGGGTGCACTTGGCTACACAATGCAGATGCCTGAAGAAGAAAAATATCTAATGTCTAAAGATGAGATATTAAATGATTTGACTGTGCTATTAGCAGGTCGTGCTGCAGAAGAAATTGTGTTTGATACAAAAACAACAGGTGCGGCTAATGATATTGAGCGTGCAACTAATCTTGCTCGTGCAATGATTTCACAATATGGAATGAGCGATGAATTCGGAATGACATCTCTTGAAAGCATTGAAAATAAATATCTTGACGGAAGAAGCGTGTCTAATTGTTCGGAGGAAACAAGAACAAAACTTGATAATGTTGTTATAGAAACAATAAAGGGATGCTATGAAAATGCAAAGAATATCCTTTTGGAGAATGTTGATTCGCTTCATGAGATTGCAAAATATCTTTTGGAAAAGGAAACAATTACAGGTAAGGAATTTATGAGTATATTAAATAACACTGACAATGCTGATAGTGTGGAGGAGTAAAAAAAATGAAAGAATATTATGAGATTAATATTGCAGGGGTAGATAGAAAATTAAGGATGTTTTCTGTAAATGACAACCTAAAAATTGCAGCATTTATTTTATTTGGTGATGTGGAGGTTACAGTTGCTTCTGCAAAAGCGTTGCTCGAAAAAGCGCCGGAATATGATATTCTGGTTACCGCAGAAGCAAAGAGCATTCCGCTTATTGCCGAAATGGCAAGACAAGCAGGTGACAGTGACTATATAATTGCAAGAAAAGCTCCAAAAGTTTATATGGAAAACATATTGAAAGTAAGCGTAAATTCGATTACTACTCAAAGGGAGCAGACATTGTGTATTGGTGACTCCGAGGTTGCTAAAATGAAAGGAAAACGATGCTTAATTGTAGATGATGTTATCAGCACAGGAGAGTCATTAATTGCTTTGGAAAAATTAGTTAATGAGGCAGGCGGAGAAATTGTGGGCAAAATGGCAGTATTAGCCGAGGGAGATGCAGCCGACAGAGATGATATTATATTCCTTGAAAAATTGCCGTTATTTGATAAAGATGGTAATGAGTTTTAATAAATACATAAGAGGAGAAATATAAGGATGAAAAAGAAAATTTTGATGTTAATTATTCTTGTGTTTGTTGCAGGTTTTACTACCATCACGACTTTTGCATCTTCAGGAACCTACGGTGACCTCGAATATGAAATAACCGAGGGAGAGGTTACGATTACAGGATGTAACTCCAATGTGACAGATTTGGAAATTCCCTCGAGTATTGAGGGTTGTCCGGTAACGACAATAGAAGAATACGTTTTTTCGCATTGTGACACCCTTGTTAGTGTAACTATTCCGGATAGTATAGAAGAGCTTCCTGAAGGGATTTTTTATTACTGCACATCTCTTTCTGAAATAAATATTCCGCCAAGTGTAAAATCTGTCGGTAGATATGCTTTTACAAAATGCAGCGCTCTTACTGAGGTCAACATAAGTGATATTGATGCCTGGTGCAATATTTCTTTTGCAGAGAGTATTTCAAACCCGTTTTATTTTGCAAATAATCTCTATCTTAATGGTGAACTTGTTACAGAGGTTGAATTAAGTGACACTACAACAATGATTGCAGCCCGTGTTTTTCGTAATTGTATAAATCTTAAAAAAGTAGTGCTTGGAGATAATGTGACAACTATTGGAGATGGTGCATTTTACGGATGCACAGGTCTTGCTGAAATAGACATTAGCAGTGAAATAGAAACAATTGGAAGTTCTGCGTTTTACAATTGTACATCTCTTGCTTCAGTAAATCTTCCGAATAGTGTTGAAACTGTTGGCACTGGAGTATTTAAAGGTTGCAAAAGCCTTTCTTCAATCACCATTCCTGAGGGAATGAGGAGTATTCCAACAAGAATGTTTGAAAATTGCGAAAATATTACTCAAATAGTTCTTCCTGAAGGTATAGAAATTATTGAGTCGTATGCATTTGATGGTTGCAAAAGCCTTGAGAAAATAAACATTCCATTAAGTGTAACAGAGCTTGGATATGGTGTTTTTGAAGGTTGCGCAAAGCTCTCGTCAATAACTCTTCACGAT
>JAZNGS010000140.1:0-3657 GCA_045576555.1 Clostridia bacterium
AATTTTGACTGTTTTTATAGGCTTTGTATTCTCTTATTTCCAAAGCAGACGAATAACTAAACCAATTAAAGAGATTAATAAGGTTGTTTTGGATATTGCATCAGGCGATTATTCAAGACGAATTAAAACTGACAACGATGAAATAGGACAACTTGCGTCAAGTTTTAATTATATGGCAGACTCAATTGAGCGACACGAAAAAACAAGGCGAAGTTTTATTTCAGACATATCTCACGAATTGAGAACTCCTATGACATCAATTTCGGGATTTATCGGTGGAATTTTAGATGGTACAATCCCAAAGGAAAAGCAGGAAGAATATTTAAAGATTGCATATGATGAGTCTGTGAGACTTACAAAACTTGCAAACGATATGCTTGAGATGACCAAAATGCAGTCATCTGAGTATAAGCTTGATATTTCGGAATTTGACATTAATGAGCTTGTGAGAATTTGTATAATTCAGTTGGAGCAAAAGATTGATGACAAAAATCTTGAGATTGAGGCAGATTTTGAAAATGAAAAAATGCTTGTTTTGGCTGATAAGGATGCGATTAAGAGAGTTATTATAAATATACTTGATAACGCAGTTAAATTTAGCTATAGCAATACCAAGATAAAAATTCAAACTAAAAATATCAACAGACACGCATATATTTCTATTGGTAATTTCGGTGACGGAATAGATAAAGATGAGCTTGAAAATGTTTTTGACAGATTTTATAAAACCGATAAGTCAAGGAGTAATGATAATAAAGGTGTCGGATTGGGAATGTCTTTTGCAAAAAATATTATAAATATTCATAAGCAGAAAATATGGGTTGAAAGTATCAATGCAAAAGAGGGAAGTAATGCGAAATTTACTCAATTCACCTTTACTCTTGAATTGTCTTAAAATGCTTGATTATTTTTGGAAAATAGTGTAAAATAATAACAGATATATTTAAAGGGGAACATTTTATGTTAAGCAGTATATTTAGTTATGGATGGGCAATTTTATTGTTAATTCCGCTAAGACTTTTAGCACTTGTTATACACGAATATTCTCATGGGTATATTTCAACAAAGTTGGGTGACCCTACTCCGAGGATAAGAGGAAGATTAACACTCAATCCATTAGTTCATCTTGACTTATATGGAACGATATTAATGCTTTTGACAGGCTTTGGATGGGCAAAACCTGTCGAGGTTAATCCTATGTATTATAAGGACAGGAAAAAGGGAATGGCATTGGTAGCAGTTGCAGGCCCATTGTCAAACTTTATATTAGCATTTCTTTCGTTATTTTTGTATGCAATAATTATTGTTGTAACTTTCTATTTTGAATTGCCTTATGCAATAATAGAAGTTTTTGGACTTGCCTGTTCTTATTCGGCACAGATAAATTTATGCTTTATGGTATTTAATTTAATACCTATTCCGCCGCTTGACGGTTCAAGAATATTAGGAATGTTTTTGGGAAACCGAGCATACTATACGCTTATGCAATTTGAAAGATATTCAATGCTTTTAATTATATTTCTTTCACTTTCAGGATTTTTTGACAGTATAATCGGCAATGGAGTAGGTTTTTTATATAATGGTATATCAAAGGCTTTGTCAGCACTTTTAAATTTGATATTAGGTTGGAATTTGGGATAATATGGAAAAAGTATTATATAAATTAGAGAATTTTGAGGGACCGCTTGATTTATTATTGCATCTTATAACAAAAAACAAGGTCAGCATATATGATATTCCTATTGTCGAAATAACAGACCAATACCTTGAGGCAATTAAAGGAATAGAGGAGTCACAGCTTGATAATACAAGTGAATTTTTAGTGCTTGCGGCTCAATTACTTTTGATAAAGTCAAAAATGTTATTACCTAAAGACGAGGAAGCCGAAGAGGAAGAAGACCCGAGAGAAGAGCTTGCAAGAAGACTTTTGGAATATCAGAAGTATAAGGAAGCATCGCAGGAACTTCGTAAAAAGGAGTTCTGGTCAAGATATATGTTTTTTAAGGAAAGTGAAAAGATTGATTTTCCTGCACCACCTTATGATAAGCATCACGAAACGGACGAGCTTATAAATGCTTTTAATGCAATATTGCAAAGACAAATAAGAAGAGAAAAACCAAAGAAAAAAGCATTTATAGGAATTGTCGGAAGAGAAAAGGTTTCAGTTGAGGATATGACGAAAAAGGTGTACAAGATGCTTTCAAAAAAGAAGAATTTGCCTTTTAGTTCACTATTCAAAAAAAGTGACTCAAAGCCTGAAATGATTGCAACATTTTTAGCACTGCTTGAAATGATAAAGTCGAATAAAATCTCGGCGGAGTATGATTATGCAAAAAAAGATTTTATAATAAACCAAAATTAATGAGAGGAATATTATGGACAATAAAAATATTTCGTGTGCCATTGAGGGAATACTCTTTGCCGCAGGTGAGCCTGTTAAAACTGCAAAGCTTGCAGCGGTGTTAGAGGTCGATATTGACAAGGTGGAAGAAGCAGTCAAACTTTTGAAATATAACTATGACACTGAACTTCGTGGATTGATGATAATAGAAATTGATGGTGGATATCAGCTTTGTTCAAGACCTGAATATTATGCTTATATTCAGGAAATACTTGGAGAACAGAGACGTCAGGCTCTTTCTAATGCGGCTATGGAGGCTTTGGCAATAATTGCATATAAGCAACCAATGACAAGAGGACAGGTTGAATACATAAGGGGAGTTAATTCCGATGGAGCAATTAATCGTTTGATTGAAAGAGACTTGATTGAAGAAAAAGGCAGACTCGATGCTCCGGGAAGACCTATATTGTATGGAACAACACAAAATTTCCTGCGTTGCTTTGGATTGAGAAACCCTGAAGATTTGCCTGAAGTTGATTTATCGGAATTATCAAAAGAGTATGAACAGTATGAGATTAAAGTAGAGGAATAGGAGAGAATTGTATGAAAATTCTTATAATTCTTATCATCTTGGCAATAATTATGTTGTTGGCTTTTATGCCAATTACATTTGAATATGCCCTCTATTATGACGGTAATTTTAAAAAGAAGTTTTTAATCAGATTTTTGTTTTATAAAAATGATTTTTCAAAAGCAAGGAATAAACAAAATAAGAGCACAAAAAAAACAAAAGAGAAAAAAAGCATAACTCAAATTGTTGAGGACTG
The DNA here is from genome assembly GCA_045576555.1 of Clostridia bacterium. GTDB lineage: Bacteria > Bacillota > Clostridia > UBA1381 > UBA1381 > RGIG1988. The sequence goes on from JAZNGS010000140.1 coordinate 3,169, forward strand.
GAAATATTATAAAAAACTTTTCAAAACCTTTAAAGCTGATATTTCAGATATATTGAAATACGCAAAGAGAAAAGCAATTAAAATCAGATTTGTTAAAATAGACATTGCATTTGCTGGAAAAGATGCAATGCAGACAGGTATTTATACAGGGATAGTGAATGGAACCGTTTATAATGCATTGGCGGTTGTTGATAACTCGGTTGGAATAGGTGAGTGGAGTGTCAACATTGAACCTGATTTTCATAAAAATGCATTTGTTGAGGCTAAAATTCATTGTATACTAAATACCAAATTTGCACATATTATTGTTGTACTTATAAAGTTTTTAAAGATATATTTAAGACACAAACTTATGAGAAAAAATATTAAATAACGAAAGGAAGTTTTATTATGGCAAATCATCCTATTGAAGGGCTTATGGACACTGCGATGAGCAATATAAAATCAATGATAGATGTTAATACTGTTGTCGGAAGTCCTGTAACAACG
>JAZNGS010000141.1:0-9493 GCA_045576555.1 Clostridia bacterium
AAATAGTAAAATCTTATTTAGATAAATAAAGTTTATCTAAATAAACTTATTAAAATCAGAGAGGGGATCACCTAATGAAACTTATCTACGGAGTAAAAGACAAACCAAAATTTGGACAGCTAATCATTTTTGCTATTCAACAGTTGTTGGCAATTATGACAGCTACACTTGTTGTGCCGGTTATTATCGGTAATGGCATGAGCCCTGCTGCAGCCCTTGTTGGCGCAGGTGTGGGCACACTTTTCTATGTATTTTGCACAAAAGCAAAAAGCCCTGTTTTCCTTGGCTCTTCATTCGCATTTATCGGCTCTATGCTTTCGGCTTTTGCAGGCGGAGTATCAATGAGTCTTGGTTATTTGGGTCTTATCATCGGTGCACTTTTTGCAGGACTTGTTTATGTTATCATTGCAATCATCGTTAAATTTGCCGGCGTTAATTGGATTAACAAGCTAATGCCTGCAGCAGTTATAGGACCTACAGTTGCAATCATTGGTCTTTCACTTGCAGGAAACGCTATAGGAGACCTTACAAAAGGAAGTATTCCTGATGTCCAGGCTTCTCCATTAATCACAGTTCTTTGTGGTATTATTACTCTTATTGTCACAATCGTATGCTCTGTGTATGGAAAGAAAACTGCAAAACTAATACCTTTCATTTTTGGTATTTTAGGCGGATATGCAGCATCTTTGATATTTACATTAATTGGTAACGCAGCAAACATTGATGCATTAAGAATTTTGAATTTGGAACCTCTTGCCGCATTATTTGCTGATGGTATTACATTAAAAACATTCTTCTCAGTGCCTGACTTCACATTCCTTACTGCAATAGGCGGATTTTCAGAATTGAACGGATCATATTTAGGCACAATCGCAGTGGCTTATATCCCTGTTGCGTTTGTTGTATTTGCAGAGCATATTGCCGACCACAAAAACATTTCTTCAATTATCGAAACAGACTTGCTTGAAGAACCTGGTCTTCACAGAACTCTAGTTGGTGACGGTATCGGTTCATTCCTTGGTGCTATTTTCGGTGGTTGTCCAAATACTACATATGGTGAATCAGTTGGTTGTGTGGCTATCACAAAAAATGCTTCTATTTACACAATTATCACAGCAGCAATTCTTGCAATCATAATCGCATTCATTTCACCTTTCATTGCATTTGTTAACTCTATTCCATCTTGCGTAATGGGCGGTGTTTGTATGGCTCTTTATGGATTTATTGCAGTATCTGGTCTAAAGATGGTACAGAGCGTTAACCTAAATCTTAACAAGAATTTGTTTGTTGTTTCAACAATTTTGATTGCAGGTATTGGCGGTCTAACATTAAACTTCGGTCAAATCACAATCACATCTGTTGCCTGTGCATTAATTCTTGGTATCATTGTTAACATCATAGTTTCAAAGGGTTCAGATCAGGAATAATAAAATTCATTAAATATTAAAAGGGATGTAGTTTCTACATCCCTTTTTTCTTATATAATCATTTTGCATTTTCTCCGCCCGGACCATCTTTTCTAACTGATTTATCTGTCGGACGAGTTAAACCAGTAGAAACCCATTGGTTATTAGTCGCATTTTTCTTATTTTCCTTTTCTTTCTTGTTTTTCATAACTAAATCACCTCTCTTAGTAGTATAACCTGTTATAAAAAATATACTCATAAAAAAAACCGCGCCATAAGCGCGGTTTATATTATGCTCTAATTAGTTCGGGTTGCTCATCCTTTGTTACGCAATTTTCGTGAACAATGCATTTTTTAATGCTTTCATCGGACGGAACTTCAAACATAATCTCTGTCATAATTTCCTCAATAATTGAACGCAAACCTCTTGCACCCGTATCTCTTTTTAAGGCTTTTTTTGCAATAGCTCTTACTGCGTCAAGGTCAAATTCAAGTTCAACTCCGTCCATATTAAACAATGTCTGATATTGCTTAACCAATGCATTTTTCGGCTTTGTAAGAATATCACAAAGTGCTTCTTCATCAAGCTGGCTCAATTTTGCGATAACAGGGAGTCTTCCGATAAATTCAGGGATAAGACCGAACTTTAACAAGTCTTTTGGTGCTACCTGTTTTATAAGTTCACTGATGTTTTTATCTTGCTTGCTCTCAATTTCAGCACCAAATCCAAGACCTTTTTTGCCAATTCTGTCACCGATAATTTTTTCGATGCCATCAAAAGCTCCGCCACAGATAAACAAAATATTTGTTGTATCAATCTGGATAAGCTCCTGATGCGGATGCTTTCTTCCACCCTGCGGTGGAACAGATGCAATCGTTCCCTCAAGCACTTTTAAAAGTGTCTGCTGAACACCCTCACCGCTAACATCTCTTGTTATTGATACATTTTCTGATTTTCTTGCAATTTTATCTATTTCATCAATATATATAATTCCACGCTCAGCCTCTTCAATGTCATAGTCGGCAGCCTGAATAAGTTTTAGCAAAATGTTTTCAACATCTTCTCCCACATAGCCTGCCTCTGTCAATGAGGTTGCATCAGCAATAGCAAAAGGAACATTCAAAATTCTTGCCAAGTTCTGCACCAAGAAAGTCTTTCCTGAACCTGTCGGACCAATCAAAAGAATATTGCTCTTTTGAAGTTCAACATCGCTTTCTTCCTGTTCAATTCTCTTATAGTGATTATATACTGCAACCGAAAGAATTTTCTTTGCATCATCCTGTCCAATTACATATTGGTCAAGAACCTCTTTTATTTCCTTTGGCTTTGGCAATTCCATCTCCCCTGCCTCAAAACCAGAATCAGCAAAATCATCCGACAAAATTCCGTTACAAAGTTCAATACACTCATTACAGATAAATGTATTGTTTCCGGATATTATTCTTTTAACTTCGCTTTCCCTTTTTCCGCAAAAGGAACAGTAAATTTCGTTGTTTTCTTCTTTCTTTGACATCTTAACAAATGTCCTCCCGACATACCAAATTTAAGTACAATTGGGGTACACAAAGTTTTACCTTTGTGCACCCCTTTTATTTATATTATTTTTTCTTTGATTCAATAACCTGGTCAATCAGACCATATGCTTTTGCTTTTTCAGCAGACATAAAATTATCTCTTTCAGTGTCTGCGGCGATAACATCAATAGACTGACCTGTACGCTCACTCAATATCTCATTTAGGTGCTGCTTCATTTTAATAATTCTTTCAGCATGAATTTGAATATCGGTAGCCTGACCTTGCATTCCACCCAATGGTTGATGAATCATAATTTCACTGTTAGGCAATGCAAATCTTTTTCCCTTTTGACCTGCTGCCAACAAGAATGCACCCATGCTTGCAGCCATACCGATACAAATTGTTGAAACATCGCATCTTATGTACTGCATAGTATCATAGATAGCCATACCTGCTGTTATTGAGCCGCCAGGGCTATTGATATATAATTGAATGTCTTTATCAGGGTCCTTTGATTCCAAATAGAGCATCTGTGCAACAACCAGACTTGCAGTTGCATCATTTACCTCTTCCCCTAAAAATATAATTCTGTCTTCAAGCAGTCTTGAGAAAATGTCATAAGACCTTTCTCCTCTATTTGTCTGCTCCACTACCATAGGTACTAAACTCATCAATAATCAATCCTTTCTTTTTGTCAAGGAGTCGGAAATTATTTGATTTTAGCCTTGTTAACAAGCATATCTATTGTCTTTGAGAATTTTATTTCTTTTGCAATGTCTTCCTTGTCTTCAGGGCGTAAAACCTCTTTTAGCTTTTCAACTTCCATATTATACATCTTGCTCATTTCCAAAATCTTATCTTCTAACTCTTCATCTGTAACATCGATGCCTTCTTTGTTCATAATTGCTTCGATTACAAGAGTTACTTTACATTGCTTTTCGGCCTGTTCCTTAAAGTTTTCTCTCATTTGTTCAATGTTAGAACCTGTGTATTGAAGATACATTTCAAGATTCATTCCCTGATATTGCAATCTTTGAGCAAAATCGCCTATCATTCTGTCGATTGTTGATTCAATCATAGCTTGAGGAATATCAACTTCACAAGCATCGCAAGCAGCATCAATTACAGCATTTTCTGTTTCCTGCTTTGTCTTCTTTTCAGCTTGTTCCTCTAACTTTTTCTTGATGCTATCCTTGTACTCAGCAAATGTTTCAAACTCACTTACTTCTGATGCAAAATCATCGTCTAATTCAGGAAGTTCTCTAACCTTTATTTCGTGAACTGTTACCTTGAACAATGCAGGCTTTCCTTTTAAGTTTTCTGCGTGATATTCTTCAGGGAATGTTACATTTACATCAATTTCTTCGTCAATCTTTGCACCGATAATTTGTTCTTCAAAGCCAGGGATAAATGTGTTTGAACCAATTTCTAATTCATAGTTCTCTCCCTTTCCGCCTTCAAATGCAACACCGTCACAGAAACCTTCAAAATCTATAACTGTAATGTCACCGTTTTCAACAGCTCTGTCATCAACGCTTATCATTCTTGCGTTTCTGCCTCTTACAGCCTCGATTTCCTTGTCGACATCTTCATCGGATACATTATTCTCAATTTTTTCCACTTTTATACCTTTGTATGTTCCCAAAGTTACTTCTGGCTTTGTTGTAACAAGTGCAGTGAAAACAACAGGCTCACCTGCTTTGATTTCTTCAACATCAATTTCAGGCTTTGCAACAATGTCAAGACCTGATTCCTTAACTGCCTCGTCATATGCTTCAGGCAACACATAGTTGATAGCATCATCATAGAAAACTGCTTCTGTGTAGTACTTTTCGATAATAGCTCTTGTTACCTTTCCCTTTCTGAAACCAGGGATATTGAACTTTGACTTATTCTTTTTATATGAGTCGTTGATACCCTCTTCAAATTTTTCTCTTGAAACTTCAAATGTGAGTTTTACAAGATTTTTTTCAATCTGTTCTGATTTTACAGCCATTTTAAAAGCCTCCTAAGTAAATAAAATATTACATAATGACAGAATATGCCATTATCACATCATATCATATTATAACATATATTTTTTAAAATTCAATTACTTTTTTGTAAATTTTAATTTTTTATACTAATCGCACAATTTAACGGGCATAAAATCACGATAATCGCACGAAACAAGCATATATTTCACACCACTATGCTCTCCTTCGACAATATTCTGTCTTTTAGCATTATGGAGATGCCCATACAGACAAAGGTCAACATTATTGTCCTTTAGGATTTTTGTAAATCCTGTTTCTGCCAAATCGGTATTAATCGGCGGATAGTGAAAAAATACAATAATTTTTTCAGGATTATGTTTTTTTGCATCATTTATTGAAAGCTCTAATCTGCCAAGCTCGCGTTCATAAATTTTCTTATCGTCCTCGCTCGCATCCCCATTTCCAAGATAGCTCCAACCTCTTGTTCCGCAGATTGCAATATCGTTATACATTATCGCATTATTCTGCATAAACTCAATGCTTTTAAATTCGTTTTCTTCCAAAAATTTACTTAACTTTGACATTGTTGTCCACCAATAATCGTGGTTTCCCTTTGAAATTACTTTTTTACCCGGAAGTCTTTCTATAAAAGCAAAATCAGGTATGCTCTCCTCAAGATACATCGCCCACGAAATATCGCCATTAATTACAACGGTATCATCATCTGTCACTATATTTTTCCAATTTTTTTCAAGTCGCAAAACATAGTTCTCCCAGTTGCTTCCGAAAATGTCCATTGGCTTATCCACGCCAATCGGCAGATGCAAATCAGAAATTGCATAAAGTGCCATCACGCACCTCCCAAGCATTTATTATTTCTTTTGCCTTTTTCATAATATCCTCGTCATAGCTTATCCAATTCACTCTCTCGTCTTTTCTAAACCATGTCATTTGTCTTTTTGCATAGTGTCTTGTTCCGATTTTTATATTATAAATTGCCTCATCAAGCGACACATTTCCATTAAGATATTCTATTATTTCTTTATAGCCTATTCCCTGCATTGAAAGCATTGCATTTGTGTAGCCTTTTTCGCATAAACTCTTAACTTCCTCCAAAAGACCGGATTCAATCATAATGTCAACTCTTTTTTCAATTCGTTCATAAAGTTTTTCCATATCCCAACGAATTGCCATCATACAAGGATTGTATCTTGATATTTTCTTCTTTGTTTCCTCCTGATGAGCCGAAATTGGCACTCCTGTCATCTTATAAAATTCTATTGCTCTTATTATTCTTCTTTTGTTATTTTTGTGTATTCTCTCTGCTGAAACCTTATCAAAACTTTTTAACATTTCAACAAGATAATCAATTCCTTTTTCCTTTTCTATTTCTTCAAGCTCTAGTCTTAATTGTGGGTCGCTATCGTCTTCCCTGAAGTCCACATCATTTATAAGCGAATTGATATAAAGCCCAGTTCCACCAACCGCAACAGGAATTTTGCCTTTTTGATAAATCTCCTCCGCTATCTTGTGAGCATCTATCACGAAATCCGCAACAGAATAAGGCTCGTTTGGCTCAATTATGTCAAGCATATGATGCACAATGCCATCTCGCTCCGCCATATCAGGCTTTGCAGTGCCTATATTCATATCTTTATAAATCTGCATACTGTCACAGGAAATTATCTCTGTGTCATATAGTTTTGCAAGCTCAATCGACAATGCAGTCTTTCCTGATGCAGTCGGACCGCCGATTACAATAATAGGTATTTTATTCATTTACAAAACCCTCTTGAATTCCTTTTCTATCTCCTTTTGCGACATTGAAATTATAATAGGTCTGCCATGCGGGCAGGTGTTTATATTTTCAAGTTCCAACACATTTTTGACAAGTTCACTCTGTTCTCTTGCGTCAAGCTTGTGATTTGCTTTGATTGCCGCCTTGCAGGCAATTGTATATAAAAGTCTTTGTCTCTTATCAGAAATTACTTCCCTTTTATTTTCATCAAGCTGTGAAATTATCTCAATGAACAAATTTTCAACATCATCTGTCTGTGATGAGGGAACTGCTCTTATTATTACACTGTTTTCATCAAATTTTTCTGCCTCAAAGCCAAGAGATATTATAAAATCTTTATTTTCATTAAATGTTGCCATTTCTGTTGTTGTCACATTTGCAATTACAGGTATAGCCATTGATTGAGAATATACACTTGATTTTTCTATATCTTTTAACAATTGCTCGTAATTTAATCTCTCGTGTGCTGCGTGTTGATCAATTATCATCATCTTGTCGTCTTGTTCAATTATGATATATGTGTCAAAAACTTGTCCGACAAGTTTAAATTCAATATTCTTTTCTTCTTTTATTTCAGGCTTTTCTTCAATTTTTTTAACTTCTTCAATTATAGGTTTGTAAACCTTTGGTGGTTCTTCTTTCTTTTCAAATGTTCTTTCAAAGAACTGAGGTTCACTTACCTTTGGAATTTCTTTTTTTGTTTCAACCTTTGGTTGAGGTTTAACCTCAATCTGCGGTTTAATTTCTATCTGTTCTTTAACTACAGAAACAGTATCCCTCTCAAATGTTTGAAATGGCTTTTCCTTTTTAACCTCTCTTGAGATTTGCGGAATATCAGCAATTCTATAAAGCGCTTCTTTCACCGCATTGTAAACTGCGCGGTAAATCTCATTTTCATCGGAAAATTTAACCTCTAATTTTGTTGGATGCACATTTATATCTATCATTTGAGGGTTTATGACAATATTTAAAACTGACACAGGGAATTTTCCAACCATAACCTGATTTTTATATGCTTCTTCAACTGCACGCATAATAAGCGGACTTTTAACATATCTTCCATTTACAAAAAAGCTCTGGTAGTTTCTGTTTGGTCTTGCCGTGCTTCCTTTGCCTGTTAAACCCTCAACACTAACATTTTCTGATTTAAAATTTACCACAAGCATCGCAGATGCATAATCTTTTCCATACACTGCGTATATGCAGTTTTGTAAATTTTCATCACCCTGTGATGATAAAACTGTTTTGTTATTTGAAATCAATGTGAATGCAATTTCAGGATGCGCTAAAATAAATCTTGTCATAATGTCGGAAATATAGCTAGCCTCGGTTGCGTCCTTTTTCAGGAATTTCATTCTTGCAGGGACATTATAAAAAAGATTTTTAACTATGAATGTTGTCCCATTAGGGATACCTGCATCTTCCGATGATATAATTTCTCCGCCCTCGCAGATTGTATGAGTTCCTGTTTCATCCTCTGCCCTTTTGGTATATAAATCAACCATTGCCACTGCACCGATACTCGATAATGCCTCACCACGAAAACCAAGAGTGTATATTGCATTTAAGTCCTCGGCGGTTGAAACCTTGCTTGTTGCATGGCGTAAAAAGGCAACAGTTGCATCGTCCTTTTCCATTCCTGAGCCGTTATCGCTGACCTTTATATATGTATTTCCGCCATTTTTGATTTCAACAGTTATCCTTGTCGCACCGGCATCAATAGAATTTTCCACAAGCTCTTTAACAACAGATGCAGGTCGCTCAACAACCTCACCCGCTGCAATCTTATTGGATATTTCAACATCAAGAAGATTTATTTTTCCCATAATAACTCCTTTGTTATTTTTACTTGTTTTTATTTATATATCTACAGTATAATTAAACTGTCCCATTGTGTCATATAGACTTGACAGAAGTGATTGTTCTACAGAACAAATCACACTTTTTACCTTTTATTTAAGTTCCGATAATGCCGTAATTACTTTTTCTTCTAATGCCTTCTGTTTTGATGCAGGCAACTCGTTAGATGTTCTTACAAGAACCGTTCCCACAACTCTATGAGAACCGGATGCAAGTATTCCGCCATCAAATGCTGCTAAATAATCATTTCTCTTTATGGCATCCTCTTCAGTAGCATAAACTTCTATCGCACCACCAGCATCCGTTCCCTTGTCTATAAGATCTGTGCCATAAACATTTGCTTGGTTAACATTCTTGCTTTCAAAATAAACGGTAGCAGTATATCCGCCTGGCTTATTAAGGTGACCATTTGGATCATTATCTTCTGTAACTGCCCTAACATCTACAATTTCATCGACTGTTTTTAAACGTTGAATTATAAATTCTTCTGATGGATTAGTTAACTGCTTATACTGTTTTATATTTATATCGTATTCCACATAGGTATCATTCAATTCGGTTAACAAAGCTGAATAGTCAGGTGGAGTTCTTAATTCTTTTGTTTTTGCAATTATGTCTTCTGTCTTGCTAGGCATTTCGTCCAATACAAGTTTAACTGCACCTGCTCTCTTACAAACATCCTTGGCAATATCAATAATTGATGTATCAATGACTTTTTCATTTGCATCAATCATCCCTTGTAATTTGTTGATTTCACCATCAAGTTCGGCATTCTTTGTATCGATTACCAATACAACTGCCCTATAGTCTTTCACTGCATTATTATGCGGTACTTGAACACAGATATACCATGTTATAAATCCTGCAAGAACAAGAAGTCCTGCGATAATCTCTACTACAATTTTTGTTTTCTTTAATTTCATTGTTTTTCTCCTTT
>JAZNGS010000142.1:0-4434 GCA_045576555.1 Clostridia bacterium
TTTAAATATCCGTATAATTCTGAATATGGTATTGTGAACTCCACAAAACCTCTTGAATAATATGATAACTCATATGGCGGATAAAATATCACAAGTCCTTTATTATCAAAATAAAAATATTCATTTTGTTTATCGGTTATAATTGGTTTCTCCCACAAGTCCGAATACATTGCATCCTGCGAGAGTTTTTCTAACTTTGAATTCAACATATTCTTATATTCGTCATCAGTAAACAAATCTTCTAATAAAATCACTTTTGAATTATTTACGTCAACATTTAATATGCGTCTATCTGATGCTCCATAAGCACCTTGTGTATATCTATAAACTTCTCCCACAAGCGAAAACAATCCATTTTTATTATATTTTATTTCATTGTTCATTTCAAGCTTACTTTTTCCTGCCCGACTATCCGATGAATTATTTGATTCAGCTATAAATGAATTTAATAACTCTTGTGAAAATTTTTCATATTCACTGTTAATCTCTTCACATAATTCCTTTGTTCCAAGATTTTTAAAATGAGGATATTCTAAATTCACAATTTCTGAATCTGTTTCATATTCGTTCGTTAATAAATCCAATTTTACATTATTTGAAGAACATCCGCAAATAAAAATCATTAAAATCAATATAAGAATTGTTTTTCTTATAAAATTATGCAAATCAAACCACCACTTCCCTCATTGATTATCCTTGAGAGTGTTTCTTTTAGCTTCATTCTTGACTCATCAGGCATTTTTGAGAGCTTTGTGTGTAGTCCATCGTTAACAAGTTCATAAAGTGATTTTCCAAAGATATTTGTTTCCCAGATTTTTGAAGGGTCACCCTCAAAATCTGATAATATGTAATGTAAAAGCTCCTCTGACTGTTTTTCTGTTCCAACTATCGGACTGACTTCTGTTTCAATGTCAGCGCGAATCATATGTATACTTGGAGCTGATGCCTTTAATTTTACACCAAATTTACCGCCTTGCTTAATTATTTTAGGTTCTTGTAGAGTTAATTCGCTTAACTGAGGTGAAACGATTCCATATCCTTTTTCATAAACCTCATTTAAGGCATACTCAATTTTACTATATTCCTTCTTCATTTTAGAAAATTCGCTCATAACATCAATAAGCTTTTTCTCATTTTCAATTTCAAGTCCTGTGATTTCACCAATGATTTTATAAAACAATGTGGATTGAGGCATAACCTCAACATATACCTTACCCTTTCCTAAATCCATACCCTCTATATGCACATCTTCCAGATATGGACAATCACTCATACATGAGCAAAAATCTCTTGAATCTCTTATTCTTTCTATGTCCTTTATTGAATTGTTCAAATATTCATAAACGGAACTGCATAGCCAATGATCTTTTTTCAGTGTTTTAATCCAATTCGGAATTTTAACTCTAATTTCGCAAACAGGAAATTCAAACAAAACAGTTTCGATTATTCTGTTAATATCGCTTGCATTTAGTTCTTCGCAATTTACCGGTACAACAGGAACTCTGTGTTTTCTTTCAAGTTCTTTTACAAGGCTTTTTGCTGATTCCGATTCAGGATTTACACTATTTAGTAAAATTATAAATGGCTTATTTATTTCTTTTAGTTCTTCAATAACTCTGTTTTCTGCTTCAATATAATCTTTTCTGTTAATCTCGCATATACTTCCATCTGTTGTTATAACAAGTCCGATTGTTGAATGTTCACATATAACCTTTTTTGTCCCAATTTCAGCGGCTTTTTCAAATGGAATTGCCTCATTCTGCCAAGGAGTGTTAACCATTCTCGGACCATCTTCTTCGATATGTCCCAATGCTCCGTCAACTATATAACCAACACAGTCAATCATTCTTACTTTCAAATTTGCATTATCGCCAAGACTTATGTTAATTGCCTCATTTGGTATAAATTTTGGTTCCGTGGTCATAATCGTTCTTCCTGCTGCTGACTGCGGTAACTCGTCACGAGTTCTTTCTGCCTGATATTCATTAGTTATATTGGGAATAACAAGTTCATTCATAAACTTTTTGATAAATGTTGATTTTCCTGTTCTAACAGGGCCAACAACCCCTATATAAATATCTCCTCCACTACGCTCCGCAATATCCTGATAAATGTTATATTCTGCCACTTTCTTTGTCCTCCTTAATTTTTCTATAACGCGTTTGCTATATTTATATTCTAAAAAATCAGATTTATAACACTTTAAGAAAATTTAAGAACAAAAAAAGATACGCCTAAAAATTTAAGCGTATCTTTTCAAATAACTAATTATTTAGCCAATTCAACCAAGTGTTCATACTTAGCCTTTGCATCAGCAGCAGCCTTTTCGAACAATTCCTTAGCTCTTTCAGGATTTGAACGAGCAAGTGAGTTGTAACGAACTTCGCCCATGATAAAGTCTTCATAGTTAGCTTTTGGCTCTTTTGAATCAAGTTGGAATGGATTTTTTCCTTCCAAAGCAAGTCTTGGGTCATATCTGAACAAGTGCCAGTAACCAGCTTCAACTGCTTTCTTTTCTTCTGTTTGAGCAATACTCATACCGCCCTTGATACCATGGTTGATACATGGAGCGTAAGCAATAATCAATGAAGGACCATTGTAGCTTTCAGCTTCAAGCATAGCCTTCAAGCACTGATTGTAGTCAGCACCTTGAGCAATTTGTGCTACATATACATAGCCATAGCTCATTGCGATTGCTGCCAAGTCTTTCTTCTTAACAACCTTACCAGCTGCTGCGAACTGTGCAATAGCACCTGTAGGAGTTGCTTTTGAAGACTGACCGCCTGTATTTGAGTAAACTTCAGTATCAAATACCATAATGTTTACATCTTCGCCTGATGCCAATACATGGTCAACACCGCCGAAGCCGATGTCGTATGCCCAACCGTCACCACCGAATATCCAAACAGACTTCTTAGCCAAGAATTCTTTATCAGCCAAAACATCTTTAGCTTCCTGTGAATTTACATTAGCAATAGCCTTTAACAATTCATCAGTTGCAACCTTGTTTTCAAAGCCAAGTTCTTTTGTTTCAAGGAACTTTTCAATAGCTGGCTTTGTTTCAGGAGCTTGTTCAGCAATTTTTTCAAGTTTTGAAATATTCTTATCTCTCAATGCCTTTTGACCTAAATACATACCATAGCCGTATTCAGCGTTATCTTCAAACAATGAGTTAGCCCAAGCAGGACCTCTTCCTTCACTGTTTGTTGTGTATGGAGTTGAAGGAGCTGAACCACCCCAGATTGATGAACAACCTGTTGCGTTAGCAATATACATTCTGTCACCGAACAACTGTGTTACAAGTTTAGCATAAGGTGTTTCACCACAGCCAGCGCAAGCGCCTGAGAATTCAAGATAAGGAACTCTGAACTGTGAACCCTTAACTGTGCTGATTTTGAACTTGTCAAATACTGATGGCTTTGTATCCAATTTAATACCATAGTCAAATGAAGCCTGTGCATCAAGCTGAGTATCCAATGGCTGCATTGTAAGAGCCTTGTTACCCTTAACTTCAGGACATACATTAGCACATGAGCCACAACCTGTACAGTCAAGAACTGATACAGCGATAGCAAAGTACATTCCGTCCATTTGCTTCATACCAATATACTTTGTTCCTTCTGGAGCATTGTTCTTTTCTTCTTCTGTCAATACAACAGGTCTGATACATCCGTGAGGACATACATATGAACACAATCCGCACTGTAAGCAGACATCAGGATTCCATACAGGAACATCAATAGCAATTCCTCTCTTTTCAAATGCTGATGAACCTAGTGGAACTTCACCTGTTACATATGGTTCAAATGTTGAAACAGGAAGTTGCATACCCTTGAACTGGTTAACAGGAACAAGTACATTGTTAACATAGTCAATAAGTCTGCCTTCGCCGTCATATTTAACGCTTAAGTCTTCAGCTTCTGCATTCTTCCAGCTTTCTGGAACTTCAACTTTAACAACCTGTTTAGCACCTGCATCAATAGCATCGTGATTCATCTTGACGATTGCATCACCCTTCTTTGAATATGATGCTGTTGCAGCATCCTTCATGTACTTAATTGCATCTTCTGCAGGAATAATATTAGCAAGTTTGAAGAAAGCTGATTGCAATACAGTGTTAATTCTGTTGCCAAGACCGATTTCTTTACCAATCTTAACACCATCAATTGTATAGAACTGAATGTTGTTATCAGCAATATATTTCTTAACTTGTCCAGGAATGTGCTCTTCCAATTCTTCTGCATTCCATGAGCAGTTCAAAAGGAATACACCGCCAGGCTTAACATCAGAAACCATATCATATTGTCTGATATATGAAGCTTTGTGACAAGCAACAAAGTCAGCCTTGTTGATTAGGTATGTTGATGTAATCTTAGCATCACCGAATCTCAAGTGAGAAACTGTCAAACCACCTGACTTCTTTGAGTCATAGTC
>JAZNGS010000143.1:0-5854 GCA_045576555.1 Clostridia bacterium
TTTGCTAATGACTGATTAATAAAATCTCTGTCCTCAATCATCAAAAATCCCGAATCCTCTTTCCCAAGCACATTTGAAAGACTCATTTCTCCGTCAGCAAAAGCTTCATATTCAAGGGATTTGATAAATCCTGCTCCTCCTGACAAATATGCTTTTTCCAAATCTTCCTCTTCCAAATTCAAAATTCTTGCAAGCTCGGAAATTGATGTTTCTCCGTATTCAGATGAGCGCTTAATTCTTTCTGCCTTATAAAAAATCTCATAAAGAGGTCGGGGAATTTTTATAAAACTCCCCTTATCACGAAAATATCTTCTTATTTCACCCATCACAGTGGGCGTTGCAAATGTTGCAAACATAACCCCTCTGTCAGGGTCAAATCTCTCAATGGCATACAAAATTCCAAGCGACGCAACCTGAAATATATCGTCATAATCAATACCCTTATTGACGAATTTCTTTGAAAGTATCTTTGCAATATACAAATATCTTTCAACTAACTCATCACGGATTTTGATATCTTTCGTTTCTTTGTATTCCTTGAAAAGAGAATATTCCTTATCCTTGTCAGGCGCCATTTCAGTTATTTTCAAGAGTCTTCATTGTCGGGAATAACAAAACATCACGAATTGCTGCAGAGTCTGTGAATAGCATACACATTCTGTCAATACCATATCCGATACCGCCTGTTGGTGCCATACCGATTTCCAAAGCTCTCATAAAGTGTTCGTCTGTTGTATTTGCTTCCTCATCACCTAATGACAAAAGCTCCTCTTGTGCCTTGAAACGCTCTCTCTGGTCAATAGGGTCATTAAGCTCTGAATACGCATTAGCCATTTCCCAACCATTCATAAAGAACTCAAATCTTTCAACATAATCAGGATTTTCAGGCTTTTTCTTTGTCAAAGGTGAAATTTCAACAGGGTGGTCCATAACAAATGTTGGCTGAATTAGATGCTCCTCAACAAATTCTTCAAAGAACAGGTTGAGAATATCACCCTTTTTGTGATGAGGCTCATATTCAACATGATGCTCGTCTGCAATCTTTTTTGCTTCTTCAGCTGAATTAATCTCATTAAAATCAACACCTGAATACTTTTTAACTGCATCAAGCATTGTAATTCTCTCAAATGGCTTACCCAAATCCATTTCAACTCCGTTATAGGAAATCTTTGTTGTTCCTAAAACTTCGTTTGCAACATGGCGGAAAAGATTTTCAGTTAAGTCCATCATGCCATGATAGTCTGTGTATGCCTGATATAATTCCATCAAAGTAAATTCAGGGTTATGTCTTGTATCAAGACCTTCATTTCTGAATACTCTGCCGATTTCATAAACTCTTTCCAAACCACCGACAATCAATCTCTTTAAATATAATTCCAAAGAAATTCTTAATTTGAAATCTTCATCAAGTGCGTTAAAGTGAGTTTCAAAAGGTCTTGCTGCAGCACCGCCTGCATTTGAAACAAGCACAGGTGTTTCAACCTCCAAAAATCCTTGTGAATCCAAGTATCTTCTGATTGATGAAACAATCTTTGAACGCTTAATAAATGTATCTTTTACATCTGCATTCATAATTAAATCAACATATCTTTGACGATATCTCAAGTCTGTGTTTGTCATACCGTGGAACTTTTCAGGGAGAGGCAAAAGTGACTTTGATAAAAGTGTAATCTCGCTTACACGAACTGATATTTCACCTGTTTGTGTTGTGAAGACCTCACCCTTTGCTCCGACAATATCACCTATATCAAGTTTCTTAAACTTTGCATATTCCTCTTCGCCCAATATATCATTCTTGACAAAAAGCTGAATTTGTCCTTCTCTGTCCGCAATATGAACAAAGCCGACCTTTCCCATACCTCTTTTTGACATAATTCTTCCTGCAACTGACACAATCTGCCCATCTAGTGGAGAAATTTTTGCAACAATCTGCTTTTCCTCACCTCTTGCAACAACTGTGCGTTCTTCTTCCTTTGCACCATTGGAAATATCCCCTGATGTATGGGTTCTGTCGTATTTTGTTATCTTGAACGGATCCGCTCCGTTTGCCTGTAGCTCTGCTAACTTATCGCGTCTTACCTTTAGCAAATCAGATAATTGAATTTCATTGTTTTCCATCGTGTTCTTAAACCTTCCTTTGTAATTTGTTATTCTACTTCTACGCCTGCTTGTTTATATTGCAAGCCTATGCAAGCTGCACCATTTCTTGGGAACATAACAACTCTTAATTCAGTGTCGTCCAAAAGCCAGCCTGTTCTAAACTGCAATTTTCCATTTTTCACAAGCTCAAGCTGTGCTATAGCATCTTCGGTTTCGTCTTTTGGATTTGAATAAACCAAGTTAGCAATCTGCGGCTCACCAAATCTCGCTTTTAAAGACTCAACCAAATCCACATAATCTGCTACATCAACAGGCTCGTCAGCCTTGTCCTGTGAAATAAAGAAAATTCCCTGAACAAGTTTTTCGTCTTTAAATGTGTATTCTGCATCAGCAGGATACCCTTCTTCCCTGACTCTTAAGTAATACATTTTGTTTTCCTCAGGCTTGCTATAGCCACCGCCCTGCGCATAAGAAACCTCGTCTATCGTCATACCCCATTTAAGATTTCTGAAATCTGCCTCTTCAGGCGAAAGAGTTTTCTTTGTATCATCAAATTCAATCCCTGTATTAAAGGAATCATCAATGTTTACAACATAATCTGATTGTTGTTGTTCTCCCATCTCGCTTGTATATGTCGTGTCTGATGTGCCTCCGCAGGAACACAAAAGAAGAACACCTAAAATCAAAGCTATAGAAAATAATCTTTTTTTCATATTATCTTTCTCCTTCTATCAATTACTACTTTAAATTATATCTCATTCTTCGCAAAAAATCAATAGAATATGGAAATTTATTCTCGCATCTGCACACAAAAAAACTGCCAACAATGTTGGCAGTTTTTTAAGTGATTAGAACTTTGATCTCTTTTGATAGTGAGTATGCAATAATTCGTGTGCTTTGTGTGAGCAAGGTTCACCGAAATATTCCTTATAGAGCATCTGCACATATGGATTTTCGTGTGACTTTCTCAATGTTGCTCTTTCGTCTTCTGTGTAAAGAGCTTTTGCTCTTAATGCCTTAACATCAACTGTTGCCTGAGTCTTTGAGTCAACGATTGGCTGACCACCACCATTGATACATCCACCAGGACAAGCCATAATTTCGATAAAGTCATACTTTTCGCCTGCTTTAACTTTTTCAAGGATAGTTCTTGCATTCTTTGTTCCGTGAACAACTGCAACCTTAACATCCTTGCCTGCAATTTTCAATGTTGCTTCCTTAACTCCGTCAAGACCTCTTACAGCAGTAACATTCAAATCATCAAGAGGTTTCTTTTCCAAGATTTCGTAAACTGTTCTAATAGCAGCTTCCATAACACCGCCTGTTGTACCGAAGATAACGCCTGCACCTGTTGCTTCGCCGAATGGCTGGTCAAATTCTTCATCAGGAAGATTTGCAAAGTCAATACCTGCCTGCTTAATCATTCTTGCCAATTCTCTTGTTGTTAGTGATGCGTCAATGTCCTGTGCACCGCTTGTTGAGTGTTCAGGTCTTGCAGCCTCGAACTTCTTTGAAGTACATGGCATAATAGCAACTGAATAAATATTCTTCTTGTCAATACCTGCTTTTTCAGCATAGTATGACTTAATGATAGCACCGAAAATTTCCATTGGAGATTTTGCGGTTGATAAATTATCCAAAAATTCTGGGTAGTAGTGTTCGCAGAACTTAACCCAACCTGGTGAGCAAGATGTGATTAGAGGAAGTTTTTCCTGCTTTGTAAATCTTTCGATAAATTCTGTTCCCTCTTCCATAATTGTAACATCGGCAGCAGTATCTGTATCGAATACCTTGTCAAAACCAAGTCTTCTCAAAGCTGCAACCATCTTACCTGTTACAGGTGTTCCGATTGGCAAACCAAATTCTTCGCCCAAAGCTGCTCTTACTGCAGGAGCAGTTTGAACAACAACATGCTTTTCTTCATTGTCAATAGCTTTTTGTACCTGTGGGATTGATGATTTTTCATACAATGCACCAACAGGACAAGATACGATACACTGACCGCAGTAAATACATCCAACATCAGCCATTGATGCACCGAATGCTGCACCAACCTCTGTTGAGAAACCTCTGTTTACACATGAGATAACTGAAATCTGCTGATTGTCACAAGCACCAATACATCTTCTGCAGAGTACACACTTGTTGTTATCTCTGATAAGTGATGTTGAATTATCGTCAATTTCGTGGTGAATGTTTTCACCCTCGAATGAAAGAGTGTCAACTCCAAGTTCTTCAGCAAGGTTTTGAAGCTCACAGTTCTTGTTTCTGATACAAGTCAAACACTTCTTTTCGTGGTTTGAAAGAATAAGCTCTAAAGTCATTCTTCTTGCTCTTCTTGCTTTTTCTGAATTTGTGAATACCTCAAGACCTTCGGTTACAGGGTACACACAAGCTGCCTGCAAGCCTCTTGCGCCTTTAACTTCAACAAGACACATTCTGCAAGCACCGATTTCATTAATGTCTTTAAGATAACATAAGGTAGGAATGTTGATACCAACCTCACGAGCTGCGTCAAGTATGGTAGAACCTTCAGGTACGCTAACATCTTGACCGTTTATTTTCAAATTAACCATCTTATTCATTCCTTTCCTCAATTATTTCTTGTCGATAGCACCGAACTTACAAGCTGCCTGACAAGCGCCACACTTAATACACTTATCCTGGTCGATAACAAATGGTTCTTTAATCTTACCTGTGATAGCGTTAACAGGACACTGTCTTGCACAAAGACTGCAACCCTTACACTTTTCAGGGTCGATTGTGTATTTAGCAAGCGCCTTACAAACTCCTGCAGGACAAGTCTTGTCCTTAACATGAGCTACATATTCATCTCTAAAGTATTGTAATGTTGACAATACAGGGTTTGGAGCAGTCTGTCCAAGTCCGCAAAGTGCACCATTCTTAATGCTGTGGCACAATTCTTCGAGCTTATCCAAATCTTCCATTGTTCCCTTACCATCAGTAATCTTTGTCAATAATTCAAGAAGTCTTTTTGTACCAATTCTACATGGAGCACACTTACCGCATGATTCATCAACTGTAAATTCAAGGAAGAATTTAGCGATGTCAACCATACAGTTGTCTTCGTCCATAACGATAAGACCGCCTGAACCCATCATAGAACCGATTGCCATAAGTGAATCGTAATCAATTGGAGTATCAATCAATGAAGCAGGGATACATCCACCTGAAGGACCACCTGTTTGAGCAGCCTTGAATTTCTTGCCATTTGGAACTCCGCCACCGATGTCTTCGATAATTTCACGAAGTGTTGTTCCCATAGGAACTTCAACAAGACCTGTGTTATTAATCTTACCGCCAAGAGCGAATACCTTTGTACCCTTACTCTTTTCTGTACCGATTGTGTTGAACCAATCAGCACCCTTATTAATAATTACAGGGATATTTGCATAAGTTTCAACATTGTTGAGCATAGTAGGTTTAGCCCACAATCCCTTGTTTGCAGGGAATGGAGGACGAGGACGAGGTTCGCCTCTCTTACCTTCGATAGATGTCATCAATGCAGTTTCTTCACCGCAGACAAATGCACCTGCACCAAGTCTGATTTCCAAATCAAAATCAAAACCTGATTCAAATATATTCTTACCTAACAAGCCATATTCTCTTGCCTGGTCGATAGCAATCTGAAGTCTGTTAACAGCGATTGGGTATTCGGCTCTTATATAGATAAAGCCCTGATTAGCACCGATTGCATAAGCAGCGATAGCCATAGCTTCGATAACTGAGTGAG